>DGJT01000008.1:0-24326 GCA_002387565.1 Akkermansiaceae bacterium UBA4589
TAAAATGTTTAGTAAATTTTCTCACGAAATCACTATCGCAGCACGTGATGGCGGAGGAGATCCAGATATGAACCCACGCTTACGTACTGCCGTGGATGGAGCTAAATCTCAATCCATGCCCAAGGATAATATCGAAAGAGCGATTAAAAAAGGCACCGGTGAGCTTGGTGGAGCTGCTATTCAAGAAATGGTTTATGAAGGCTACGGCCCTAATGGTATTGCTATGCTCGTTGAGGTAGCTACAGATAATATCAATCGCTCAGCTGCTGAAACCCGTGTACTCTTTGCTAAAAATGGAGGCAATATAGGCACTCCAGGTAGCGTGAATTATCTCTTTGAAAAGAAAGGCGAAGTCCGTATCCAAGAGCATAATTTCAGCGAAGATGAACTGATGGAAATTGCTCTTGAAGCAGATGCCGAAGACTGTTTTATCAGCGAAGCAGATGAGCAAAGTGTGTTTATCTGCGAAGGCACGCAACTCAATGCAATGGCCAATGCGATTCGTGAGAAATTCACCCTCGTAGGTCAAAAAATCATCTCAGTGGCCACTACACCTGTTATTATCGAGGATATCGAAACTGCCAAAAAAGCCTTACATTTATATGAAATCCTCGACGATTATCCAGACACTATGAATGTGTTTACGAACTTTGAATTAGCCGACTCAGTCTTACAAGAGCTAGATGCTGCCGAATAACCTACGTGATAAGGTCACTTAATTAACTAACTTTTTTTATGTCAGAAGAATCTTCACGCCCTGCGTCTCAAAAACAACCTCAGCGCAAACGCCCTCAACATCAAAACAATGGAGGAAAGCGCTCGAATCATAACCGACGCCCTAATCATAAACGCCCCCGCAACAATGGTGGTGGATCTAAACCTATTATCTATTTAACCCAAGACCAACTCCAAGGCGAACCTACTCTTATAGAAGGTGTCTTATTTATCAATAGCAAAGGTTGTGGGCTGTTACGTCTTGCACAAAATAATTTTGGCGAACAAGCTAACGATCCCGTCATACCGCCAGACCTAATCAAAGAACACGGACTCAGACCTGGTTTCTATATCAAGGCAATAGCCAAAAAAGCTCCACAAAGTCTGCAAGTCATTAGTATCGAAAGTATTAATGACGAAAGTAAATTAGATATCGATAATCTACCTATCTTTGAAGAGTTACGTGCTATCAATCCTAATAAGAAGTTCACCTTTGAAACCACGAGTGACAAGTACAGCACTCGCGTACTCGATATCATAGCACCTGTAGGTAAAGGGCAACGTGGACTCATCGTAGCTCCACCTCGCTCAGGCAAAACATCACTTCTTTTAGATTTAGCAGAAGCCATTGAAACTAATTACAGTGATGACTGTGCCTTACTCATTCTCCTCGTTGATGAGAGACCAGAGGAAGTGACTGAATTTAAACGCCAATTCCCTAATGCTGAGATTTACGCTAGTTCTAATGATGATAACGCACAAAAACATGCCCAAGTCGCTGAGCTGTGTATCGAACGTGGCAAGCGTCTTGTAGAACAAGGCAAGGATGCTTTAATCCTCATGGACTCTATCACCCGTTTAGCTCGCGCTTACAACCAAATGCTCTCTAGTGGCAATAAAAACCAAGGCAACCGTGGCAATAACGGCCGTGGCGGCCGAGGTATCCAAAGTGGTGGTATTATGGTCGGCGCACTAGAAACACCTAGACGACTTTTTGCTGCTGCACGTAATACACAAGAAGCTGGTTCACTCACTATTTTAGCTACAGCACTTGTGCAAACTAACTCACGTGCTGATGAAGCTATATTCCAAGAGTTTAAAGGGACAGGTAACATGGAGCTCGTGCTTGATAGGCAGATTGCCGAGCAGTATATCTTCCCAGCTGTAGATATTCTAAAATCTGGCACACGTCGTGAGGAACTCCTCCTCGCAGAAATCCATTGCGATAAAATATCCCGTATCCGCAAAGGGCTATCAGGCAATCGCCACCCAGCTGATGCACTGGAAAAATTCCTCTTTTTCATCAAAAGGTTTCCCAATAACAATCAAATGCTCTTAGAAATTAAGAGCTAAATATATGAGCAAAACCCAAGCCAAGAATGCACGACGTGCTACTATTTCCGCTCTAAGAGCCTGGTCAAAAGGCCATGACTACGCAGAAACCCTCGTTGAGCGTCACGCACAACGCAACCAACTCAGCGGCGAAGATAGAGCCTTGTTCAACAACCTCTTGCTCACCACATTACGCAATTTAAATCTCCTCGATTTTTGGATTAAAAAGTTACGCCGTGAAAAACTCGATTTTGAGACTCGTGATATTTTGCGTGTAGGGTTAGCTCAGCTGTTTATCCTCAATATTGCAGAACACGCAGCTATTTTTGAGACTGTTAATTGCTCTAAGCCACGCACCAGAGGTCTCATCAATGCTATTCTACGTAATGCGCAACGCAAAAAAGCTGATTTGCTATCAAGCGCCCAAGAGCAGACCCCTGACATCCTCTATTCTTGCCCTGCATGGCTGTATAAAAAATGGAGTTCACAACTAGGAGAATCTGCCACCATTAAATTACTTAAATGGCAGCAAAAACCAGCGCCTACCTACTTGCGCCTCAATACCATTAAACTGACTAAGCAAGATATAGCCGAGCTTGGTGGTGATGAACAAGTCAAAGCCGTAGGTGATGATTACCCGCATTTTTATGAATGGAAAGGCCGTGGATTACCCAAAGAGCTACTCGCTGATGGCAGCTGCTATATCCAAGATCCTAGCACCTATAACGCCATACGCCTCCTCAATCCCAAAGCAGGCGAAAAAATCCTCGACGCTTGCGCAGCACCAGGTGGCAAGACATCACTCATAGCCGCTCTTAGTGACAACCAAGCCAAAATCACAATTACTGATTTGGAGAAAAAAATCCCACGCCTCGAATCCAACCTCGTGCGTCTTGGCGTCACCGATTTTAAATCTCATGTCCATGACTGGTTAGCTCCAGCACCTACAGAATGGCAAGGTCAATTTGATGCTATCCTCCTCGATGTTCCTTGTTCAAATACAGGTGTATTACGTCGCCGTTTAGATGCTCGTTGGAGATTACGTGCTAGCGACATTGAAAACCTTGTGAGTATCCAAGCGCAAATTTTTGCCAATGCCCTCGCCTGCCTCAAAGCAGGAGGACGTATCGTCTACTCGACTTGCTCTATTGATAACGAGGAAAACCAAGAACAAATCCAGCGCTTTCTCAAGCAATACCCGCAACTCACGCTTGTGGAAGAGCATAGCACCAGACCAGACCTCGATGCTATCGATGGTAGCTACGCTGCTGTATTGCAAGTGAACAGTTAAGAGTGAATAATGAAAAGTGACTAGTTAAAACTCTATGGTGAATAGCTGCTTAACTTTTCACCTTAGACTCATTCAGCAACTCCTGTAGTTCCTACAGTTCCTCAAACACTTACATTAAATTAAGCCATGTTTCCCATTATTTCAAGTTGGCTTGCTATCATTCTGACTTTTGTCGGGTTTTACCCTTATATTAAATCCATTTTACAAGGTGATACCAAACCTCACTTGTTCTCATGGATTATGGGGCTGTCGCAAGTCTAGTGATAATGAACCCGTTAGTTAATTTTGCCATAAGTAAGAAGTGACCGCTAGCGTGTATAGACATACCGCTAAGAGAACGACACAGCTTATGACAAAATGAACAACGGTTAGCTACACTCAATTTCAAATCAATTTTGTTGATTTGAAGAAATTTTAAAACTTTGATTAAAATGGTCATGATTAATAGACTTGCAACAGTCCCATTATCTGGAGCCTCAGTACTATTGTTGTGTATTTTGCCCAAGTCAAAGATGGTGGTGGCATGGGTGCTTATTCAACAGGTATTACCGCATTGATTACCCTTTATATTGCTTGCTTAGCTTACAAGGTACAGCTCAAGAGCTCTATTAAACCTATGGATTGGGTTTGCCTAATACTGGCTCTGAGTTCCATTCCTCTATGGTACATCACCAGCTCGCCACTCATCGCTGTGATTATTCTGACCACAGTTGATACGATTGGCTTTATCCCCACCTATCGCAAGGCTCACGCTGAACCATTTGATGAAAGCCCCCTCTTCTATGGCTTATTCACTATCAGAAACTTATTTGCTATCTTTGCCTTAGAGCATTTATCGACCACCACTATTTTATTCCCCTTAGTGACAGGTATCTTCTGCATACCTTTAATTATTATGATAACAATAAGGCGTAAGTCTTGCAGTCCATAGTCTTCAAAATGTTGAAAACTATAATAAATTAGGTTTTACCCTTGGCGAAGTATAGTAAAGTCTTTTAGTCGGTTTTCCTTGTCGTAAACGACTTCAACAATTGTTTTATTTTGATCACTTACAGCACCTTCTATAGGGTTAGTAAGAGTTTCAGATATACCAAGTGTATAAACGGCAGCAGCTCCATATCCTAGACCTCTAAAAAGTTTTGCACCTGAACTATGCCCTGGCTCGAATGCATAAACTTCGACTAAATCGCCTTGTGAATTTTTTGATGATTCTATGGGTTGTCCAAATTCAGATTGTATAATAGATTTTCTTTGGTTTTCCTTAAGTATGCTCATATCTTTTTTGGATGGCAATTTTGAAACCTTAGAAATTGAACATGAGAAAGTGAATGTAATGAGTATCAGAGCAATAATTGTATGTATTTTCATAGAGAAAATAGGCTAGTGGATGCCACTTTACCTGTCAAGGCGATTGAGCTTTTTTAAAAAAACAATCTAAATTAAAAACCAGATGGCGGTGATGAGGGCGGCTCCACCTAAACTAATAGCTACAGCCATGGTAAGAAATGTTTTAGATGAAGTCAGATTTACATGATGTTCACTACGCTCTTGAAGCACTTTTATTGAGCGATTATGGGCTAACCATATCAGCAACACGCCTAATAGGATAAATAGTGTCGCTATCAATTTAGGCACCCATGCAGGTTCTACTTTGTTAAAAATGGCCTGAAAGCCTAGACCTAAACCTATGGCTGCAAAAGCCGTTCGACCCCAACCTGCAAAATTACGCTCATTGGCAAGCAATGTTCTGTCTTCGGCAAAGTCGGTTCTTTCTTCTGCTAATTTTTGTGATGAGGCGGCGTCTTTTTTGTTCATCATGGGGATAAGTGTAACGTTAAATTGAGCCGTTGGCTATAGCTTTAGCAGCTAGATGAGCGCCAGTCCAAGCATTTTGAAAGTTGAAGCCCCCTGTAATGCCGTCAATATCAAGGACTTCGCCTGAAAAATACAGCCCTTGATGCTGCTTGCTCTCGCAGGTTTTAGGGTTGATGTCTTTAAGCTGAACTCCTCCGCAGGTGACAAACTCATCTTTGTTGATACTTTTTCCGTTGGCACGGAACTGCCCTTGTTTGAGTTGTTTGATGAGTTCTTGTAGTTGTGCTTTGCTCAATTGAGCCCAGGTGTCATCCTCTGTGATACCTGCCGCTTCTACCAACTTTTCCCAAAGGCGACGTGGTAGTTCGCTAAATACTGAGCGTTTACAAATGAATCTCTTACCGTGTGCTGAGTGCTGTCTTTTGAACTCTTGTCTGAGTTGTTCCTCGCTGCGCGCGGGCACCCAATCTATCTGAATGTTAAATTGATAATCTAGCTCTGCTAGAGCTCTCGCGCCCCATGCTGATAGTTTGAGAATTGCTGGTCCACTCATGCCCCAGTGGGTAATGAGTAGTGGTCCTGTTGCTTCGAGTTTTTGATTAAGAACCTTGACAGTTACATTATCTGCGCTCAAACCTGGCAAATCATGAATACGTCTATCTGAGATATTAAAAGTAAACAACGATGGCACCGCCTCAATTAGCTCATACCCTAATTGCTCGGCAAGCTTTGCTCCAGCAGCTAGCCTAGTTCCACCTGTGGCTAGCATAAGATTCTTAGTCCTAAGTGTCTCCTCACGTGCCGTGAAGAGCTGAAACCTAGCCTCATCTTCCTGACCTTGTTCAAGCGCTTCTACCCAATCGACGCCATGCTTAATTTGCACCTCGATATGATGAAACTTGGCAGCATTCATCAGTGCTCGAATAATCGTTTGAGAATCATCTGATACTGGAAACATTCTGCCATCCGCCTCAGTTTTGGTCTCCACATGATGTGAATCAAGCCAGTCAATCATGTCCTGCGGTTGGAACTGATGGAAAGCACCCATGAGTGTTTTTTCTCCTCTGGGGTAATGTTTGATCAGCTCTCTTGGCTCAAAGCAAGCATGAGTCACATTACATCTACCTCCTCCAGATATTTTGACCTTACCTAGCACCTGTGCTGTTTTTTCCAGAATCAAAATATTGAGTGGTTCGAGTCCTAATTGCTCTGCTTGTTCTGCCGTTTGAATAGCAGTAAAAAAACCTGCTGCGCCACCACCTACTACTATAAGGTCATATACCATTGGCTAAAAAATGCGGTTTTAATGTTTAAAAAGCAAGACTCATTTACCAGTTATTTATAAATTTTCCACCATACAGAAAAGCAAAAAACAACCATGCAAGAAGCTATAGACTTAATAAACAGCATAGCTGTAGTTGAAACAAAGCTATCAAATAGTCCGCATAGAATAAGTACTGAGATAACAGCTAAAATAATAATGATTTTCATAAAACTTAAATTCTAGCTTAGCTTACGTTGCACTTGACGCGCTTGCTTCAAATGAATTTTTAAATGAAAGACAAACATAGCTGACCATTGGTGCGCATTAAAATCACCAAAGAGCATATGTTGTGAGGTCTTGGTGTTTTTTAAATCGATATCAACTAATTCAGTTTCAATGAGTTTAGTAAAGCATAATACGGAAGCCTTGAAATCCTCCGTAATTTGGCTAGCATTTTTCTGCTCGCTAGGCATGACTTGCGCACGTATCTCTTCTAGACTGGAAGCTTTAATATCTTTGCCATGAGCCAGTTGGGTGACGGTATGCTGAATCAATTCATTCACTTTGATGTTATGCTCTAAAATCATGGCAATAGACCACTCTTGCATGTTTTTATTAACACCTACTGATTTAGGCACCCTCACTTGTTGATGCAACTGATTTTCATCAAATTCTTTGGCTATATTAAGATAAGATTCTAATACCTTAGCTAACTCTGATTTCATATACTCTAAGCTCTGACAATTAAAGCGCCAACCTACAAATGCACGAATGGGAAGAGGTAACATCATAAACTAATGGATAACATATGCTTAAAATAACTCAACTAAATGATTCAAGTTTAGATGAGGTAATTATTTACTAAGCAACTTTAAGACGGGTAGCGTTGAGACTGCAACCCTTCCTTATAACGAAGTTATGCTATCCGCAGAGCATGAAGCGTAGCGATAGGATAATTAAGACATTCATGAGCACCACGACAGTGCGCAGTAAATCAGCTCCTCGCTAAAATCGAATTATTTATACGTGGTGCAGCGATTCATCCACCCTTCCAACCAACGCTTTTCTCCACGGGATGGCGGTGATAATTGAACTCTTCTTGTTAAGACTTTTTGTGCTGCTGATGAGAAGGTTGAGGAGGCTTGCGCTACACTCGTATTTTTGGGCATTTCGAGGAGGACTTGGTAGAGTCCCCAACCTTGACCTTGGTAGCGTTCGCTGAGTTTGAGTCCTTCTCCTTTGAAATTGACGTAGTCTATAAGGGCGTACTGCCCTTGAGGGGTTTGCGTGAGCTTATCATAATTACTGAGTACATGAGCGCGATGCTGAGGCTCGACACCTGAGGCCAATTTGGCTCGGCTTTTTTGTGAGCGTAAAATAATGTAGTCCACTTGTTGAATTTTTGTGGCTAGCAAGAATTTGCGTAGCTCCTTCATCATACGGTTGTTTTGGCTATTATCAAAACTCGCCTTTGATGTCCATGGACAAGGTGGTACTGGCTGACGGTTCAGCCATGTGGGCAAGAGATCTTTATGGTAACGCTGCATCCATGTGATCCATTGTGGGAATGATTCGTCAAAGGCGCCTTGGTAATTGACTGGATACCAAATCATATGCCCTATACCTAGTGAGGCAAATTGCTCGCCTGTATTCCAACTCGTAAGTCCTGTGTAACTGCCACTACTTTCGTTCTGCCAGATTTTATTGGCTAACCACTCCCTATCTTTGAGGGATAAGCCTGCAACTTGCACTACGTGTTGGTGATTCACTAGAGGCTCAGATGGGTAAGAGCTACTTGTTTCACAACCAGTAAATAAGCCTAGTACTGAGCTTACTAAAGAGCTTAGTACTATGAACTTATAATTAAAAGCTGTTTTGTTCATTATGAGTGACTGTATGGTTATGGTAAAAGTTTTTGCGAGTTTTTGAGGATTTGATAAGCCGCTCCACTGTCTATCGTCTCTGCTGCTTTGATATAACCCTGCTCCAATGTTTCCACTTCCTCACAAGCGACTAATGCTGCAGCGACATTGAGTAAGAGTAAGTCTCTTTTAGAGCCTTGCTCTGCACCAGATAGCAGGTCTTCAATGAGCTGAGCGTTTTCTTGCGGTGTACCTCCTACCACTTGGCTCAACTGGGCTTGCTCTAACCCCCACGCTTGCCAATGTTGAGGCTCAATAGTTTTTACATCATCAGTACCTTCTTTGACATTTACATAGAGTGTCTCGCCCATATTACTAAATTCATCAGTAGGTTTGCCTTGCTCTGAATGCCCGCAAATTACCCAAGCATTCTTGCGTCCTAATTGCTGTAGAATCTTAGCAAATTTTGGCAAGACACTCGCATCACTGACGCCTAATAGTTGGTACTGAGGTCGAGCAGGGTTAAGCAGTGGGCCGATTAAATTAAATAGTGTTTTTTGCCCTTGGGCTGCTAGTGCCTGACGCACTGGCATAATCGCCTTAAAGGCTGGGTGGTACTGTGGCGCTAACAAAAACGCCCAACCTTGCTCATCTAAACAACGTCCCCAAAAATCCTCATCGAGTTGAGGCACGAATCCCAATTCAGACAAGACGTCCGCCCCTCCGCTTTTAGAAGTGATACTGCGATTTCCATGCTTGAGCACCTTAATACCACAAGCTGCGAGCACAAATACGGCTGTAGTTGATACGTTATAGAGATGCAAGCCGTCTCCCCCTGTGCCACAAACATCTATAGTTTTATGCCCCTCCAACACGGGTGAGCCCGCTGCCAATGACCACTGTGGTTGACGAGCTAAGGCTAAGAAATTTTCTACAAATGCGCCAAGCTCTATTGCCGTTTCTCTACGCTGAGATAAGGCGCATAGAAACTCCATCTTAGCGGTAAATTCAGCACTATTTTCAGCTGATTCTTCTACCAACAATGCGCAAACTTGAGCTATTTCATCTAGAGATAATTCTGCTCCAGATTGAATTTTTTGCGTTAACTCTTCAAGAAACATGACTCATAGTTTTTAATTTAAATCACACTACAACATTTAAACTAGCTGGGCAAACCGTTATTTCGGCAGGTGTGTCGCAAAGGTATTCAGCATCAATATGAATAGGGTGATTACCTTTCTTGGCTATACTTATTTTTTCACATTTAAAATAATCAACGATGAGATGCTTATCCACGTTACCCTTATTCAGTCCCCATAAATAATTAAAGATAGCTAAAACATTCTTGTACCTAAACAGGCATACATCTAAATAACCATCATCAAGAGAGGCCTGTGAGGTGAAACTCATATCCCCGCCATAACATTTGCTATTACCTACAACGAGAAAGTAGCCTTTTTTAGGGAGCGGCTGATCATCAATTTTGACAATAATCTTTTTGAATTTATAGGTGCATAAATTCCATATGCCAATGAAAATATAAGCCAAAGCTCCATAGATTTTTTTCCATTTTGAATCTGATTTTTTGAGAACGTAGGCATCAAAGCCAACCCCTGCCATACAAGTAAAGTATCTGTCATTTGCTTTACCTAAATCAATTTTGCGCGTATTTCCTTGCGCAATAACCTGGCAGACCGCCTTAATTTCCATAGGTAGATCAATTTCAATACTAAACACATTAGCTGTTCCCATAGGGATTACACCTAGTACAACATCACTATTCGCTAGCCCATTCACCACCTCATTAACTGTGCCGTCTCCTCCTGCTGCAATTACTAAATCATAGCCTTGCTCCACACAATCTTTGGCTATTTGAGTGGCGTGTCCTTGGCTCTGAGTTTTTTCTATTTCTATATCGATACCGTACCCCTTAAGGTACTTTTCAATATTTACAAAATATTTTTCTCTATCTTCGTAGACCTCAAATTTGCGGTACTTAATACCTAGCATTTTCTTGAGCAGAGGTGCCATCTGTTTGCCTTGACCTGATTGAGGATTGTAAATCAATTTGGCTTTTTTGTAGTTATGTTTCCAAGGGTTTGGCAAGTATTTTTCAGCCAGGTTCAAATCCTCCTCATCATGCACATCCATAGCCAGTTCAACATGGTCCGATTCAAATATAGCTACACTGGTTTTTATTTTTTTAGCTAGGATCTCTCTGACCTCTTCTAAACTTTTGGCATCTTGAGCATCAATGACTCTCATCAAGGCTTGAGCATCATCTAGATTAGCGCGTAATTCTACAATTTCCTTAATAAAATTTAAGATGAAATTAAACTTTCTTACATGATAAATAGCGGTTTCTGTATATTCTTGATCGCCAATTTTTATATAACTACGACTCTCTTTGAGGTCAGACTGCTCCTTATTAAAAGCAGATTTCTTCACATAATGTAAATTGATATCAGCGTCACTATTAGCAATATTCTCTAAAGTATCATTAATGACTTTAGTAGTTAAAAAAGCTGTATCTGCATTAGCAATTAAATAGCCTGAATTTTTGCTCTGTTCTGGCTCAAAAGTTTTTAAATAAGTCACTCCATGAGCAATATCCTGCACCACATCTAATCCTGCAGAAAGCCTCTTGCTCACGTGACGCATTGAAGAGAGCTTATCCAACTCCTCTGGACCTAAAACAATGATGTTATCAATATAATCACTTTTAGCAAAAGCCTCCACGACCCAATCGAGCATGGGCTTATCGTGAATCTCTAAAAAAGCCTTATTCTTACAACCATGTGACTTGTAAAGCGGCCCCTTTGCCCCCCTAGCTAAAAGGATAATATTAAATTTCTTCATTAGTTATACTTAATTAACTCGTTATAAATGATTTAAGTTTAGATGAGGTGGTGGTTTACTAAGCAACCGTGGAACGTAGCGACAGAATAATGGAAAAGCTCCTCGCTAAAATCGAATTATTTAATTTAAAAGTAGGAAGGAGCATTCCCCTGCTTCCATTTAATATTACATCCGCTGCTTGGGAGTTGATTGGCTAGAGGTGGTTTACCGCTGAGTAGAGCGTGGATGGCGGCTTTGATATCGGTACCGTTGACTGGTTTATCATTGCCGGGTCTTGATTCATCAAACTGTCCTAGATAGACAAGCTTGTTGTCTGCATCGAGGAGGTAAAAGTCTGGCGTGCAAGCTGCACTATAAGATTTGGCTACTTCTTGGGTTGGGTCGTAGAGGTAGGGGAAATCCCAATCATACTCACTAGCAAATTCCAGCATCTTATCTGGAGCATCAGCTGGGTAGTTCTCAATGTCATTAGAACTAATAGCTACAGTACTGATACCTTGCGGTTGAATTTCTTTAGCTAATTCGCTAATTGCCTCACCTAAATGTAGGACAAACGGGCAATGGTTACAGGCAAATATAACGAGAGTTCCTTGCTTGCCTTTAATCTGCGAGAGACTGTAGCTATTGCCAGCTCCATCATTAAGATTAAATTCTGGGGCTTCTTCTCCCAATTTGAGGTTAAATGTAGATTGTACTTCTGCCATAGTATAAATTAAGTGAATAGTGAAAAACTAAAAGTGAACAATGATATTAGTTATTCACTTATACATAAAGAAAATAGAAAATTAAAGCGACTATTGCAAGTCTATGAACAACAAGTTTTTAAGATGAAATTTAGTAACTCATAAGTTGACCTCTAACCTAAGTTTAAGGTACTTTTGCGTTGTGAATTTAAATGCCGATTTAAACCTAGATTTAAGCTCAGCTGAGCTGGCTCACTACAGTCGTCATATCCAGCTATCTCAAGTGGGGCTAGCAGGACAGAAAAAGCTCAAGGAAGCTTCTGTTCTTTGCATTGGAGCAGGAGGTTTAGGCTGCCCGGCTTTGAACTACTTGGCTGCCGCAGGAGTGGGCAAAATAGGCATCGTTGATGCTGATGTGGTTGATGCCTCTAATTTACAACGCCAAGTTCTCTACACCCAAGCTGATATTGGAAAATCCAAGACGCTCACCGCTCAAGCACGCTTGCAAGCCATCAACCCTCATATTGATGTCGTTGCTTACCAAGAGAGGTTCACAGCTGACAATGCAGAAAAAATAGCTAAAGAGTATGATGTCATCCTCGATGGTTGCGATAATTTTAGCACGCGCTTTTTGACAAATGATGTAGCCTATTTTCTCAAGAAGCCACTTATTTATGGAGCTATTTTTCAATTTGAAGGACAAGTTAGCGTCTTTGATTTTTCGCATAATGACGCTACTCAAGAGAAACGGCAGTCTGTCGAGAGTGACTTGGACGCTAAAAGCCGCAGCTTACCCTGTTATCGATGTTTGTTGAGTAGTATGCCTGCACCTGATGCTGTGCCAAATTGCGCGGAGGCTGGAGTGTTTGGCGTTTTGCCGAGTATTATTGGTTCTTTCCAAGCTATTGAAACCATTAAGTATATCTTAGGTTTAGGTGACTTACTCACGGGTAAGCTGTTGCACTATGACACTCTCACTCATCGCAGTCATGCTATTAAACTAGCCGCTGATCCTAATTGCTCGCTATGCTCTGAGCAAGCTACCATAAAAAACATCAAACAAGAGCAAGACAACAGTTGCTCTATCAATAACGATTCAACCCCTAATCCAGAAACTATGAACCTAGACGTACCCACATTCATCAATCGTATACAGGCTAACCCAGCAGCCAAGATTATCGATATTCGCCAACCCGAAGAACTAGATACTTATGGCGCTATTGAAGGACATATCCACATCCCTCTCAATGAATTACCTGCCAACCTTGATACCCTGAGCGTAGATGATGAACTACTCTTTTATTGCCAATCTGGCAAACGTTCACTGATTGCTTTGGAGTTCTTTCTCGAGCAAGGCTATGACCCAGAGCGTATCGCTCACCTCGAAGGAGGGCATCTTGCTTGGGTACGCGAAGCCTAAGCATCCTCTGATACGACATGGACTTATTAATTGATCCCATCCCCAAGCTGCTGCGACAGCTAGCTATCCCTATTGCGATTGGGTTCTTTTTTAACACGATGTATAATGTCGTGGACTCGCTGTATGCTGGCTCTCTTGGGCCAGAGGCACTGGCGGCGCTGGGCATTTCATTTCCTATATTTTTTATCATTATCGCTATAGGTAGCGGTTTTGGTCAGGGCATGACGGCGCTTATTGGTCGAGCTCTAGGCGCTAAGGACACGAATTTGGCTCGGACTTATATCTTCAATGGGCTAACATTTATTATCATCATTAGTGCTCTGCTATCTGTATTAGGTCATATTTATGCTGAGAGTGTTTTTCGTTATTTAGGAGCGAGTGGTGAGTACCTCGGTTTCACACTGGCTTATATGTCCGTGATTATGAATGGAGCGGTATTTTTCCTGCTCAATAATATGCTCAATGCCTTTTTACAGGTGCAGGGAGACACTAAATCATTTCGTAATGCTCTGATAGCTGGGTTTGTGCTCAATATTATCATCAACCCTATGCTGATGTATGGCTGGCTTGGCTTGCCTGCATTAGGTATTCAGGGGATAGGTGTGTCTACGGTCATTACTCAAATCCTCAGTTGTATTTATATGGGTTCCAAAGTGCTCAAATCTAAACTTATGACGGAGTGCCTGTGTCGCTTTACATGGTCTGTGCTCAAGCCCAATTTGCTAACGTATGGAGAGATAGCCAAGCAGGGTTTTCCCGCCTCATTTTCTATGCTCATGGTGGCGTCGGGTATGTTTATTTATAACTATTTCCTCTCGCAATATGGTTCAAGTGCCATTGCTGGTTACAGTACAGGCATGCGCATTGAACAATTGTTTTTACTACCCTCGGTGGGGCTTAATATTGCGGTGCTCAATCTCGTCTCACAAAATGCAGGCGCACAGCAGTACGCTCGAGTCAAAGAAATCTATTACACCTCACTCAAGTATGGGGCCTATATTGCCATTGTCTGCTTTATCGGTTTACAAACCTTGCGCTTTCAGCTCATGGGGTTCTTCACAGATGATCCAGAGGTCATTAATATAGGGGCGACCTACCTCATATTTGCCTCTGTTCTTGGATACTTTTATATGATAATGTTTCAAACTATTTCTGTCTACCAAGGGCTCAAAAAACCATTTTTTGGTATGTTCTTAGGTCTCACCCGCCAATTTGCGCTACCTCTAATTATCTTGCCCATTATGATCTCCATCTATGGCATGATAGGCATCTGGATAGGCATCACCGTGATTGCGATTTGCAGCGCCATTATTGTCCTGCTCATTGGTCTACGGAAGGTCAAACTTATTAATTTAAATGTTAAATAATTATGAGAACTCTAGCTAATATCATCTGGCACTTTCCTTTTTTTGGTTTTTTACAAGCAGGCTTTGTAGCTTTGTTAGGCTTATTATTTTGCGCTACTATTATTGGTCTACCTATTGGGTTAGGCTTAATCCAATATGCCAATTTTTTACTCGGGCCGTTCTCTCGAGAAATGGTCACTAAAAAAGACATTGGCAAACAAACTCATCCCTTATTAAGGTTCATAGAAATTCTTATCTTTATTATTTGGGTGCCCATTGGTTTATGTCTGGTTTTAGTAACCTTCATTGAAATTATTGCCTTATGCCTCTCAATTATCGGTATTCCTGTAGCCATTATCTTGGCCAAATCACTAGGCACTTATTTTAACCCTATTGGCAAAGTCTCTGTTGCCGTTAAAAGGGATAATTAACCTTCATTATAACCAGCTACCACAAGCCGTTCTGGCCGGTTTGCAAGATATAGATTCCCATGAGGAGGTTAGCTATCGCATGCATGGTGATACAAGCGGTGAGGGATTTGGTCTTAATCGCTAGCCAGTAAATCAGTGAGCCATAAATCAGTGCGGCTAACCAGTCGGCTGGTTGATGCACGAGAATAAAAGCACCTGTACTAATGAGGTAGGCTAGCCAAGAATGAGTGCCAAATGGTACGCTCCACAGCTCATTCTTGTATTCAATTGGACTCTTTTTATCAAAGCTCACACCTAGACGCATGACATAGCCTCTCCAGCAAATCTCTTCCACAAAGGAGACCACAATCACAGCACGGATAAATCGCCATACATAGGTCGTGATTTGCGCACTTGTTGAGTCAAACACTGCCGCATCGAAACCCTCTAATCTTTGTTTAAAACCTAGACTCACTAACCATGCTGGCAAATCCTCAACTTGAGTCGCTATATAATTAGGGAGCAACCAAGCACTGATACCTATTGCTCCAGTTATGATGGCTAATAACCAGACCTTGAGACTAGGTCTGTCAAATTGATAAGCACGGCGAAAATGCCAGACTAGGTAGCCTGCAACTAAGGTTTGTAATGGGTATATCCAATGCTCTGGAGCTTGCTGATACCAAGGCAAGCTAGGGTGAGCTCTAAACCAACCCAACCAATCACATAAACCTAAGATAATCTGACTCAGCAACATAAACACCACTAATGGCAAAATATGCGCCAGAGTGCGATTAAGGTTATTAAAAGAAGCTTTCATAAGTTACCAACTAACAGGTTTTCGAATGTTAGTATGAGGAATGCGCTCAGGCAGTTGAGACTCCTCTAAAATAGTTGTACGTAAAACTTTAGTGAAATCTGCATATTGAACTAAGTTTTTTGACCTTTTTCTGTTTGCGGAACTGACTAGACCTATAACCTTTTCAGAATGATTCTCTTTGATGAGCTTTAACGATTCAGTCATATCACTATCATTACTAACAAGCACAGCGCAATCGTAATTATCTAACCAAGCATCATTAAGCATGTGCACACATAAATTAACATCTGAACCCTTTTCTTCAACTTTCCACACATTAACTAACTCTGGCTTTTCTGCATCAGAATTAACCAATGGCATATAGGTTTTATTTCTGGAAAAGAAACCTTTAATAATTTTTACTCTATTGCAATATTTCTCCAAAGCTCCAAAATAGGCTTGCTGCCTTAAGTCCACTTCAGGGTCAAACTTTGAAGGTCTTACATCTGCTGTAAAATATTTAATTTCAATGATGTTGTTTTCTTCTGATAAAAGCGTATCAAAAACAGCTTCTAAATTAAGCCATTTATAATTGGTATCGATAAGAAACCCATAATAGAAATTGAACCCGTCTATATATATAATGGTACGCTTCATATCTCTATAAAAAGCAAAGGCTCTCATTAAGAGAGCCTTGCGGCCTAGGACAGAGCCCTAGGGGAGGTAATGCTTATTTATACCTAGGAACGAATGGCCTTGTCAACTTTTATTTAACCAGCCATTCCATCACAGCTTTTTGCGCGTGGAGACGGTTTTCTGCCTGACTGAAAATGACGTCGGCTTGAGATTCTAGGACTTCTTCGGTGATTTCTTTGCCACGGTAAGCTGGTAAGCAATGTAGGACCTTGCAATCAGAGTCAGCCACATCAAGTAAGGCTTGATTGACTTGGTAAGGAGCAAAGGCGGCTTCTTTTTCTGCCTGCCCTTCTTGCCCCATAGAGAGCCATACGTCAGTATTAATTACGTGAGCGCCTTGGACTGCAGCTTGGACATCATGGGTGACTGACACATTAGGTGCTTGCAGACGCTGAAGGAAACTCGCATCTACAGCATAAGCCTCTGGCGTCGCTACTACAAATTCAAAGCCGAGTAATTTAGCCGCCCACATCCATGAACGTGAGACATTGTTATCACCATCACCGACAAAGGCAATTTTCTTGCCTTCCCAAGTACCTAGCTCTTCAACTACAGACATGAGATCAGCCACAATCTGACAAGGGTGCTCACTATCTGTGAGAGCGTTAATCGTAGGAATTCGCCCATAATGAGCAAATTGCTCTACATCAGCATGATCAAAGGTACGTATAATACACCCATGCACCATACGACCTAACACGCGCGCTGTATCTTTAATCGGCTCACCACGTCCAAGCTGCATATCATTAGTCGAAAGGAACATGACATTGCCGCCAAGCTCTCTTACGCCGACTTCAAATGAAACACGGGTACGGGTGCTTGCCTTACTAAAAATCATCGCCCATGTCTGACCTGCTAATGGTAGTTCAGAACTATTTCCACGCTGAGCTTTCCATTCTATACCACGATGTACAAGCGCAGCTAAATCTTGAGCGCTGATAGTTTCAATAGAGAGGAAGTGTTTCATAATGTTCTAGTTGTAAAAGGGTTTTAAAGCGAGACTATGCCTATGAAACCAAGAAAAATCAAGATTTTAAGAACTAAACTCTATAAGACTTGGTAAATATTAGAAAGTTTAGTTGACAAACCACCACGATAGAGACTAGATTTCGTGACTTTCTCCACAAGAGAAAGACATTCAACTTGGAACAGTGGCTGAGCGGTTGAAAGCGCGCCCCTGCTAAGGGTGTATACCTTTTATAGGGTATCGAGGGTTCGAATCCCTCCTGTTCCGCCATTAATAAAAAAGCCTGCCCTTGTGGTAGGTTTTTTTGTATAAAGGCTGAACCACGGAGAATTTCGACCATTGAGCATGTTCCATGCTCAACAGGGGTCGACTGCAGGAAAGCACGTTAGTGCTGATACATAAATCATGCCGCAAGGCATGCAATTCTGCAGAGCGTAGTTACGAAGTAACTAGGATAATCCCTCCTGTTCCGCCATTTATAAAAAAAGCCTCCCTCGTGGAGGTTTTTTTATGTTCGGATACCGGAGGATTGCGACCATTGAGTAGATAGACTCAAAAGGGTTCGACTGCCACGCAGAGCTCAGCTCTGCTATAAAACCTCTTGCGCGCAAGCGCAACTCACTGCAGAGGGTCGTTGCTACGCAACGAGCATAATCCCTCTCTATATATCACAATCAAACTCAATCGTCTCATGCACCCTTAACCTATCTTCACCTACTCACAGCTCGTTCATAAATACCAAACACACCTTGATAAATAAAAGTATTGTCGTTTTGACTAGTTTAGCTCAGAATTTTCGCAATGAGACTTTTATTGATATTCATTTATTTATTTTTTCATTGGAGCCTAGCTGCCGAGCCTGGTCAGGCTGAGCTGATTAAGACGCTAGATGAGAAACTTTTGCGGATTGCCACTATCGAAACTGAGCTACCTGCTGAGCAGACATTTCATACTCGTAACAAAACTGCTCAATTCAAAATAGAATTAATTACATTACAAGAAAAAGCAGAATCTAGACAAAAAAAATTAGCGGAAAATATTGCGGGAGTTAAGGAATTGTTATCTATTCTAAAAAATAATGAATCTGAGAGCTTTGAAGAAACAGACTCCGTGATTCTGGCTCAAATTGATTCTTTAGAAGCAGAGCTTAATCATTATGGAGCCGCACTTAAGAAAGTGCGATTAATTAAAGCTCAATCTACTAATTTGTTAGACAAGATTAGCTCGCTCAATGCTTCTACTTTTAGTGATTTCTTATTTCAGAAATCACCTCTTATTTTATCTCTAGACGCTCTTAAGGCATTATCTGCTGAATGGGCGGTAGCCAAAGGAAACCTATATAGTTTGGATTCGCTGATCACTGTCTTAATATTATTGGTAGTGAATGCATTAATTCTGATTTTTGGGCGTCGTTTGTATGCATTTCATTTTAAGCTTAAGCTAGATGAGGTTAATTTTTCTCGTTCTTATTTATATAAAATAGGCACGATTATCTCGCTAATCATTATTGCCTATCGTAGCTATTATAGTTTAGGCACAGAAGAGACAAGCCCTTACTTAATAGGCGTGATTTATTTTTTCTGTTATGCTGGTTGTTCTTTCTTACTCTTTCATTTGCTACGCAAACTGGACATCAAGCCTAGAAAAGAAATTGTAGATAGAAAAATTGTCCATCACCAAAGGCTTTTATTTAAACTTACGGTTTATATAGCTGAACTGCTTTCTATTACTGTGCCTATTTTACTGGTATTAGGTTATGTGATTTTAGGCGCTTATATCACATTCAATATTACGATTACGATTGCAGGGCTGGTCTTGTTTTTCTTTTTAAGAAGTTTAGCTGAACGTATTATCCATTTCTTTCAAATTGAAAAGACGAAAACATTATCTGCTCTCTCGATTATTGTTGTTGAGTTGCTGTTAGGCGTGGTTATCTTAGTCTTTATTACCAGTTTTTGGGGATTCTCTCTACAGAACTATTCTGAATTTTATGAGAAGTTTAAAAATGGATTTACTATTGGAGAAACCAACGTCAATCTACGTAATATTCTCCTGACGATTGTTGGGTTTATTGCCACTTTATATATTTTCCGCTTTATCCAATGGTTCTTAAAAGAGCGTGTTTTTAGATATACACAGACTAAAAAAAGTGTGGCGGAAGCAATGATTTCGCTGACTGGTTATTTGGGGATTATGGTCGCCATTTTTACTAGCCTAAGTATTTTAGGCCTTAAAAGCTCAGATTTAACCATTGTAGTAGGTGCTCTTTCATTAGGGATTGGGTTTGGCTTACAAAATATTATTAATAATTTTGTATCTGGTGTGATTCTTTTGTTCGAAAGACCTGTCAAAATTGGAGACTGGATTGTGCTCGACAGTGGATTGCAAGGCACTATTAAGCAAATCAGTATTCGCTCTACAGAAATTGAGACTATTCATCGGGCTTCAGTAATTATTCCCAACTCAGATTTAATCTCTAAATCGATTACGAACTGGACACTGCGTGATCCTGTGATTCGTTTGGATTTATTAGTGGGTGTCGCCTATGGTTCAGATGTAGAAAAAGTCAGAGAAATACTGCTCAAAGCTGCTGCGGAAAACGAGATAGTACGAAAATCTCCCGAACCCGTGGTGCTGTTCCAAGATTTTGCTGATTCTAGTCTCAATTTTGAATTGCGTTATTTTGTGAAAGGTTTCACCAACCAAGCCCCTGCCCAAAGTGAATTGCGTTTTGCGATTAATACCGCACTCGCTGAAGCTGGTATAGAGATCCCATTCCCACAACGCGATATCCATATCAAATCAGGTAAACTTTAATTGATAAATATGTCTCAAATAACTACCATTGATAACCAGCATCATCTGAGTATCACACGTATTGATGAGTCAGCTGATTTAGTTCAAGCTGAAAACCATCTTATCAATCAAAGCCTTAATGAAGCAGAGGTCAATATACTCTTAGGTGAGGAGCCTC
Source organism: Akkermansiaceae bacterium UBA4589 (assembly GCA_002387565.1). Taxonomy (GTDB): domain Bacteria; phylum Verrucomicrobiota; class Verrucomicrobiia; order Verrucomicrobiales; family Akkermansiaceae; genus UBA4581. The sequence continues at coordinate 20,433 of DGJT01000008.1, forward strand.
GCCCGCTATTTCACCAGACCAATGATACCGATTTTGTCTTAGTGTTGCGAGGGATAAACTTTGATGGGGATGATGATAAGTCAACTGTATCACTGAGGATGAGCAATCATGTTGACCATTTGTTTGTGGCACATCGAAAAAAAGTTAAATCACTCGATGAGCTCATCGACGAATTTGACAAATTCAGTACCACAGAGGAATTAATTTTAGATTTAGTCGAAAAGCTCACAGAGAAAATCGAAAAACATATCTTTGACCTTGAGGAGCAAATCGAAGCTATCGAAGATGATATGCTGGACCATCCTAGTCAAGAATCACGTCATGCCATCATGAAAACCCGTAAAAAGGTCATCGAGCTAAGACGCTACCTACTCCCTCAACGTGAGGTGCTCAATCAACTGGCTCGTAATAATTTAACTCATACTGACGAGGCTATTCGTCATCAATTCACTGACTTGCAGCAACGTACCTCACGCATCTGTGATTTATTAGATGCTCTGCGTGAGCGCTTAGGTCTCATTCAAGAAGAAATAGGAGCCCTACTTAGCGACAAGCTCAATCGCAACCTCTATATTCTATCTATTATTTCGGCTATTTTCCTCCCGCTTGGCTTCTTAACTGGTTTACTGGGTATTAATGTGGGCGGCATGCCTGGGGCGGATCAGAGTGATGCCTTTTGGTTTGTATGTGCGTTATCTCTAATTATTGGACTTATGATTTTCTTGTTTTTCAAAAGCAAGAAATGGATTTAAATACGCTTTTTAGGCATTATGACTATCACTATTCGACCTGCCGCCAGTAGAGGAGCTTCAAACTTGGGCTGGCTCCAGAGTCAGCACAGTTTTTCATTTGGTGAGTACTATGACCCTAAGCATCGTGGTTTTGAAACCTTGCGTGTGATTAATGATGATAAGGTAGCATCAGGTGCTGGCTTTGGAGAGCATCCTCATAAAAATATGGAGATTATCTCTTACGTACTTTCTGGCGCATTAGCTCACAAAGATTCGTTAGGTCACGAAGAGGCTATCCAAGCTGGGGATGTGCAGCGTATCAGTGCGGGCTCAGGCATCACTCACAGTGAATACAATCATTCAGCTGATGATGAGGTGCATTTTTTGCAAATTTGGTTTTTGCCTAAAACTAAGAATATCAACCCAAGTTACGAGCAAAAACACTTTGCCTCTGAAACAAAACGTGGTTGCTTTACCCTCATAGCTAGCGAATTAGGTCGAGATGGCTCGATAAGCTTGAATCAAGATGTGGATATGTTAGCTGGCTTAATTAATGGTGATGAAACTGTAGGCTATCATCTGCCTCAAGGCCGTAAAGCGTGGGTACAAATAGCTAGAGGATCTGTGACCATGAATGATATTGCTCTGCAAGCTGGTGATGGTGCCGCTATCGAGGATTCAGAAGATTTAGTTTTTGCTCAGGGCGACGATGCAGAAGTCCTTATTTTTGACCTGCAACCTGCCTAACTTAGTTGAGTTGCAACTGTTATTGTAACGACACTTAAGCCTGCTCTAAAAAAAATGCATAGAAAGTTTGCATAATCACACTTTTTATTTTATGTATCGCCTCTATTCACAGAATTTAAGATTATGGCAGATTTATCAAAATACAGAAACATCGGGATTTTCGCACACGTTGATGCGGGAAAAACCACAACTACAGAGCGTATCCTCTCTCTGACAGGCAAGATTCACAAAATTGGTGAGGTTCACGATGGTGAGTCAACTACTGACTTCATGGAGCAAGAAGCTGAGCGTGGTATCACTATTCAATCAGCAGCGACTACTTGTTTTTGGAATGATCATCGCTTTAATATTATTGATACTCCTGGACACGTTGATTTCACTGTTGAAGTTTACCGTTCTTTAAAAGTTCTTGATGGTGGTGTTGGTGTGTTCTGTGCTTCTGGTGGTGTTGAGCCTCAGTCAGAAACTAACTGGCGTTACGCTGATGAATCAGAGGTTGCTCGTGTGATTTATGTTAACAAGCTTGACCGTATTGGTGGTGATTTCTACCGTGTTGTGGACCAAGTGAAAAACATTCTTGGTGCTACACCGCTTGTGATGGTGCTTCCTATTGGTATTGAGGGTGACTTTATTGGTGTTTGTGATCTTCTTACTCGCAAAGCTTGGGTATGGGATGATTCAGGTCAACCAGAAAACTACGAGATTCAAGACATCCCTGCCGACATGGTAGACAAAGTTGAAGAATACCGTGCCGCTCTTATCGAAACTGCTGTAGAGCAAGATGATGAACTCATGATGGCTTACCTCGAAGGCGAAGAGCCAAGCATCGAGGACATCAAAAAATGTATCCGCAAAGGTACAATCGCGCTAGACTTCTTCCCTACTTACTGTGGTTCTTCTTTCAAAAACAAAGGTGTGCAGCTCGTGCTCGATGCTGTAGTTGATTACCTTCCTAACCCAACTGAGGTTGACCCACAACCAGAAGTAGACGCCGAAGGTAACGAAACAGGTGAGTTTGCTATCGTAGATACAGAGAAACCATTACGTGCGCTTGCATTCAAAATCATGGATGACCAATTTGGTGCGCTTACTTTCACTCGTATTTATTCAGGTAAAATTGAAAAAGGCATGACTGTGCTTAACTCATTTACCGGTAAGACTGAGCGTATCGGACGTCTCGTGGAGATGCACGCTGACCAACGTACAGAGATTGATTCTGCACAAGCAGGTGACATTATCGCTATCGTAGGCCTTAAAGGCACACAAACAGGTCACACACTCTGTGATCCTAAAGCTCCAGCCACTCTCGAGCCAATGGTATTCCCAGAGCCAGTTATCTCTATTGCTGTATCACCTAAAGACAAAGCTAACGCAGAAAAACTTGGCGTAGCTATTGGTAAAATGGTTGCCGAAGATCCATCATTCTACGTAGAAACAGACCAAGACTCTGGTGAAACGATTCTTAAAGGTATGGGTGAGCTGCACCTTGATATTAAGGTAGACATCCTTAAACGTACTCATGGTGTAGAAGTAACTGTAGGTCAACCACAAGTAGCCTACCGCGAATCAATCACTAAGACTATCACAGATAGTTACACTCACAAGAAACAGTCAGGTGGTTCGGGTCAGTTTGGTAAAATTGACTACACTATCGAGCCTAACGAAGTGGGCGCTGGTTTTGAATTCACCTCAACTGTGGTGGGTGGTAATGTTCCTAAGGAATTCTTCCCTGCTATTGAAAAAGGTTTCAAAACTTCAATGGTCAAAGGTGTGCTCGCAGGCTACCCAACCGAAGATGTTAAAATCACGCTTACCGATGGTGCTTCTCACTCAGTGGATTCATCAGCCGTTGCTTTTGAATTAGCTGCCCGTGGTGCTTACCGTCAGTCTATCCCTAAAGCAGGCGCGCAAATCCTCGAGCCTATCATGAAGCTCGATGTATTCTGTCCAGAGGACAACATCGGTGATGTGATCGGTGACTTGAACCGTCGTCGTGGTATGATTCAATCACAAGAGAAAACTCCATCAGGCGTAGTTCGCATCAAAGCCGAAGCAGCTCTATCAGAGATGTTTGGTTACATTGGCGACTTACGTACTATGTCATCTGGTCGTGGTCAATTCTCTATGGAGTTCTCACACTACGCCCCTTGTCCTAAGAACATCTCTGAAAAGGTGATTGAAGAAGCAAGAGAGCGTGACGCTAAGAAATAAGCAGTTATTTCATCTTTATATCCAAAAACCCAGTGCTTCATTAGCACTGGGTTTTTTTGTTGTGACTGTTGATTGCTTAGTTTGTATTAGTTTGTATTAGTTTGCATTAGTTGCTAATAGCCACTGAGAATAAGCCGTACTAACAATGCCTGACAAAATGACATAACAATCATGTAAATAGAATAGGCATGGATCTAAATAAAGC
>DGJT01000008.1:24385-52452 GCA_002387565.1 Akkermansiaceae bacterium UBA4589
TTATTTGACTTTATTTGTGTTTGTGAATATAAAGATTCAAGTATTAAATAAATTTTAATTATGAAAAAACTAACAAAAACAATAATTATTGCTGCTCTAACTGCTTCGCATGTAACTTTAGCTGCTAATATTGCATTCAATAATGGTGGTGGTGATGGCTCATGGGAAACAGCCACTAACTGGGTTGGTGGAGCACTACCAACTTCTACTGATTCAGCTCAAATCCAAGCTAACGCAAGTCTTAGTAGCGCGCAGAATGTAAGCGGTGTATTAGTTTATACTGCCGAACTAGTTATTAATAGCGGTGGTTCTATTACTGCAACATCAGTAGTCAACATAGGTCAGGCGACAACTACTGATGGCATTTTGACTATTAACACAGGTGGTACTCTAACTACAACGAATGGAATAAGTCTTGGTCCTCAAAGCGTAAACGCTAGTGGCACTTTAAACCTAAATGGCGGGACAATTAATAGTACTAACCATATTGTTGGTAGAGGCAACACAGGAGCTACTAGGGCTGAGTCATTTCTTAATTTTAATGCTGGAACAGCAAGTTTTAGGAATTTCGAATTTAACGACATTGATCTAACAAATGTTGTTTTTAACTGGGCTTTATCTGGCACATCTACAGTTGCAAATATTAGTGTTACTAGCGCTTCTTTTGCTAATGATCTTGCTGCGGTAGATACCTTTAATTTTACAGGTGGCACGTTAGTTAATGGAGATGTAGTAACTCTAATAAGTGGTGCTGGTGGTGCTTTTACCAATCTAAGTGGTATTGCCGTAACAGGTATTGCTAGCGGTGGTGTGTTAAGCCAAGTAGGTAATGATTTAGTATTAACTGTTATTCCTGAGCCATCTAGCTTGATGTTGCTTACTGGTGGTTTGCTTTCTCTTGCTTTTTACAGAAGACGTAAGGCTTAATCAAAAAGTTAGTTGAATTACATATAAAACCCCAGTGCTTAATTAGCACTGGGGTTTTTTGTTGTGACTGTTGATTGCTTAGTTACAGGCTTTTTGTCGGTGAATGATGCTGTTCATATTAGTCATGGTTTAGGTGATTTAGGTGATTTAGGTGATTTAGGCAGTTTAGATGATTTGGGTGGTTTGGTTAATGACTACCTTAGGTCTTGTCATTGTTATCGAGGCTAGGCATACTCTATTGCATGCATGCAGAGGCTAAAAAATTAGGAAAAACAGGCTTAGTTTGGTTGCGACGTGATCTACGTGTCCACGACCATCCTGCTCTTGCTGAGTCTCTTAAGGATAATGATACGACTTATGTCGTCTTTGTCTTTGATTCAGAGGTGCTCAATCCCATTCGAAAATACACGACAGTAGATACTCGATTACACTTCATCGCTGAATCACTTGCAGAAATTCAACAAGAACTCAATAAAGCAGGAGGTCAACTCATCGTGCTTGAGGGCAACCCTATTACAGAAATCCCAGAACTTGTTACTCAATTAGGTGTTGATACTCTTTATTTTAATCGTGACTATGCACCTTATGCCACAGATAGGGATGCCTACGTAAGTAAAGCTATTCAAGACCAAGGTAAGCTGGTGAGAGATTTCAGAGATCATGTCTGCATGGAGCCTAATGATGTGCTCAATTTACAAGGGCTTCCCTACAAAGTATTTACTCCTTACTCTAAAGCTTGGAAGAAAACTCTAAGCGAGCAAAAATCTGAGCCTGACTATACTGTTAAACTAACTAAATTAGGCGAGACAGATAAGTACCCCATTTTAGATACTGTTGAAGCATTGTTAGACTTAGCAGGATTCCAATCAAGCCCAGCTTATCTCAAGGGTGGTTCCCAAGCCGGATTGACACGCTTACAGCAATTTGCTCCTTACCTTGGTCAATATAAAGCTAATCGAGATTTCCCAGCTTTAGATAAAACCTCTATGCTATCTGTTTATATTCGGCATGGTTGTATTTCTGTGCGTGATATGCTCTCTCTAGCCATGTCTGAGTCCAATGTAGGCGCTGAAACCTGGCTCAACGAGCTGATTTGGCGAGAGTTTTATCAGATGATTGCTTATCACTACCCTCATGTCAAAGGGCATACATTCCAAGAGAAATACCGTGATTTAGAGTTTCCTTATGATGAGCAGCTGTTGCAAGCATGGAAAGACGGTATGACTGGATTTCCTATTGTTGATGCGGCTATGCGCTGTTTCAATGAGACAGGTTGGATGCATAATCGCTTGCGTATGGTGGTGTCTTCTTTCTTTTGCAAAATCCTCCTGCTTGATTGGCGTCATGGAGAACGTTATTTCAGACTTGGACTGCTCGATTATGAGTTTGCGTCAAATAATGGTGGTTGGCAATGGGCGGCTGGAACGGGCTGTGATGCGGCTCCTTATTTTCGTATTTTTAACCCCACCACTCAATCGCAAAAATTTGATAAAGAAGGCAAGTTTATTAGACAATGGTGCCCTGAACTCAACGCTCTAGACAACAAGAGTATCCATGAGCCCCATGCTCCTAATAACTCTTCTTCTAGCTTATTTATAGGTAATTACCCTGCGCCTATCGTCGATTACAAAAGTCGCCGCCAAGAAGCCCTAGCTCTCTATAAATCCGTTCAGCCTTAATACTCAAATATTACCCAAATCCACCCACTCATGACCAAAGATACCTATCAACTCAAAGCCACTATGTGGGTTAACTTGCCACTCGAAGAAACTTACGCTTTTTTTGATAAAGCGCAGAATTTACAAAAAATCACACCTGAACATCTCTCTTTTAAAATCCTCACCCCTGGGCACATCACTATGCAAACGGGGACTGTGATTGACTATATCACGACTATTGCGGGCTTTCCCATGCGTTGGACTAGTTGTATTCAGGAATATGACGCTCCACACCGATTTATCGATACCCAACTCAAAGGTCCTTATTCTTACTGGCATCACGAGCACCGCTTTGAAGAACACGAAGGAGGCACCCTCATCACTGATTATGTTCATTATCTCTTACCAATGGGAATTTTTGGTCGTATAGCTCATAGTCTGTTTGTCAAAAAACAATTACACACCATTTTTAGTTATCGTAACCAAAAAGTCTGCGAAATATTTGACGCACCACTTGATAAAACGACGCTTGAATTTAGTTAAATATCTGCAATAGTTACGCTCAATGAGTCATATGGTCTATTTACAAAAATTCATTGTTATATCTCTGTGTATTTTCTCATTCTCACAGTTAAATGCTGAAGTCACCCATGTACACATCATGTCAGGTCAATCAAATATGATGGGGCATGGTAAATTTAGCGATGGCTCATACAAACCCCAATCTATTGATGCTAAAATAGGTTATTACTATGATATTAATTTCCACTTTGTGAATCAATCAAGTAAAACTATTATCAATTCAGGGTCTTGGAAAACTTTGGATGTTTATAATAATAGTAGTGGTTCAATGCAATATGAATCTCCTCATTTTGGTTCAGAAATTAGCTTTGGCAGACAAATTTATCAGAAGTTAGGTAACAACCATGTTATATTAAAAGTTGGCCAAGGAGGAACATCATTAGCCGTAGACTGGAATTCACGTTCAACAGATGGAACTAACCTGACGTGGCTAAGATGGGTTAAACAAGTAACTCTTGCGTTAAATGAATTAGTAGCTAAAGAAACCCTCAATGGTAATACTGTCAATATTGCTAGCATTAGTTGGATTCAAGGCGAAAGTGATGTTCAATCATACTCAGCTAAGTATGAAACCAACTTTACACACTTAGTAGCAGGTATGTTTAGTCATTTACAAAAGTTAGGCTTTGATACTAGCGAGACAAGGTTTATGAATGGTAGCTTTTCTACTAATAATATTGTCAGCACAGATACGGTTAAGCTCGCTAAAGCTCTAGTAGTTCAAACTGCACAAAAAAAGGTCATGGCATCCTTAAAACATGGCTACTATATTGATAATTCTGATTTAACTGATTACCTTGATACCAAAGGTGGTGTCGATAACAATATTCATTGGGCCGGCCCATCTCACTTTATCATTGGAGAGAGATTTGCCTCTACATATATAGCATCATTATCAGTTGAGCCTTAATATTAAACAAATCTAATTCTTTTTAACGCTTATAATATACCCCATAAGGGTATTTTATATTCATATGTTAAAAATTGTATTATTTTTGTCTACGCTACTCCTAGCTGTCCAAGCTCGACCTGTCTCTTATGCTGGAGGGTGGACTCTCATGTCTCAAAATAACTGGGAGAGCAGTGTATTGCATTACCATTACTCTCCTACTGCTTTTGAATCTTTTGGTATTAGCCTAGAGAATTATAATGAATCAGATCGTTACGATACTAATCTTCAATTCAACAAACTGCTCAAACGTAAAAATACTAGAACATCACAAGCCAACCTCTATTTAAAAACTAAAGCAGGTTTAGCCTTTGAAGGTAATAATGAGTATTTTAATAGCCATTTAGGCTTAGCAGCTGATTGGGAAACAAGACGTTATTTCACGTCATATGAAACTGCACTGCATTATAGTGATGATTTAGATAATGGGTCATTTCATCAACAGGCCAGAGTGGGTATAGCTCCCTACATCGGTGAATTTGGGGATTTACATACGTGGTTTATGTTACAAGTTGAGCATCACCCAGAAGAAGAATTAGATAGTGAAAAGTTCATTATTACCCCTTTAGTACGCTTCTTCAAAGGAGCCTATCTCACTGAGTTTGGCGTCAATTCTAATGGCAACGCTATGATCAACCTCATTATCCGATTTTAACCTACTTATTTAATAACCAACCTATAATAACTCTAACCCTATATAATATTATGATTAAAAAAACACTACTCCTTAGCCTCTGTGCTATTTTTATCAACTTTAGTTTTGCTGCAGAAAAAGCTACAGAAAAAAAATTAGGTGAAACCGTACTAGTTAATGTCAAAGGTTTGGTCTGCGATTTCTGTGCTGTAGGCCTCAAAAAAACCTTTGGCAAAAAAACTCCAGAAGTAAACTCAATAGACGTGAGCCTAAAAGAACAAAAAATCATCCTCTATTTTGAAAAAGATAAAACTTTAGCCGATGAAAAAATCACTAAACTTATCAAGGATAATGGCTATAATATCGTCTCTATTGTTAGAAATTATAAGGCTGAAAAATCAGTAGAGTAACATGAACAGAGTCATCAATTTCTTTAGTTTATTTAGCTCCATGAGCACATTAATATGCTGCGCCTTACCTGCATTGCTTGTCACGATTGGTGCTGGTAGTGTTATGGCAAGCTTAGCCACCAATGTTCCTGGCTTAATATGGGTATCTGCAAATAAATTAAGTGTTTTCATTTTTGCTGGTATTATGCTCAGTATTGGTGGATTTATGCAATATAGAGCAAGGTTAGCATCTTGTCCTCTAGAAGAAGGCAAAGCTCAAGCTTGCTCAACCAGTAGAAAAGTTAGTATTTATATTTATTTCATCTCCCTTACCTTATATTTAATTGGTGGGTTTATGGCGTTCGTGGCCCCCTATATTCTCTCAAAATAATATGTCAAATTGTTGCGACTCAAAACACCCTGACCATAGTGCCCAACTAGCTAAACTTAACCGTATTAGTGGGCAACTAGAGGGCGTAAAAAAGATGATTCATGATCAGCGCTACTGTGTTGATATTATGACACAACTCAAAGCTGTCCAAGCTGCGACAAAATCTGTCGAGGCTTCTATCCTCAAGTTACATCTAGAGTCTTGTATTCAAAATACCTTTAACAGTACTAACGAGGAAGACAAAGAAACTAAAATTGAAGAATTGCTATCTCTATTTAAAAAGAACTAACACGATAGATATAGAAGACTTTAATAGCTACAAAAAAAGGCTGCCACTTGTGAGTGGCAGCCTTCTGTTTTCATTTGTTGTTCTAGCTAAGCTTTACTTATTAGGGTATTGCTTGAGTAATTCATCAGCGATCATTAGCTGAGGGTTGCCTTTGAGCATTTCTCTGACCTTGGTTACTTCTTGCTTAGTTACTGGAGTCGGATCTTTATGACCCCACTCATTTCTAATGTAATAAGTGACCGCAGCAATATCATGATCATTGAGACTCGAAGCAAAACCTGGCATAGCTCCATTGTACTTCTTACCATTCACCTCGATCTCACCTATAAGTCCATTAAGGATAATTTTAATAAGACGAGTCTTATTCCCTGTCACCCATTCGCTACCTGCTAGTGGAGGGAAGCCTGCCGCGGCTAAGCCCTTGCCGTCTGGGGCATGACATTGCATACAGTTTTCACCTTCGTTGTAGATTTCACGACCATGTAGATATAATTTCTTATCTTTGACAAACTTAGGTACTTTAACGACCTCTTTTTTAAACTGTGCAGTCGCATTACCTATATGAGCCTTACCATACTTAATAGTGGTATCAACTAGTTTGTCACTACTCTTCATACCGTCAAGGATGTTCAACGCTTGAGCCTTATCTGTGAGTCTTGATGCTGCTGCGGCTGCCATAAGCTGCACACGTGGATGCTGATGCCCTGAAGCTGTAGTCAACAGCTCAATATGATTGTCTATCAAATGCGTGCTGTAACGTAGCACTTGCACTGCTGCTGATACCACACGAAAATCACTAGATTGTAATAACTGTTCAAGTAGATTCTTATCAGTAGCATTTAAGCCCCATGATACCCAAAGTGCTTCTAGCACATGATGTTCATAACGCTCTGATGACTTATCTAAGCTTGCTACCCACTTAGTAATAGCAGGTAACACCTCAGCGGCATCTCTGCCTCTTAGCTCAGCTCTTGTACGGTAACGGCTGCGTGATTCTGGTAACTTTAAGTTGTCTAGTAAGTTTTCAATACTAGCTCCTGCGACTGTCGCTGGCTTCACTAAATCTCTTGATGGGTAAGTGATTCTGTAGACTCTACCATGTTCTTTGTCACGTAGTGGATCACGGGCATTATGCTGCATATGACCAATGAGGATATTACTCCAATCAATAAAGTAGAGTGAACCATCAGGAGCCACTTCTAAATCAACTGGTCTAAAGTTACCATAAGTAGTTTTAAATAAATCTTGGCGGAATTTTGCTTCAAAACCAGCTCCTTTATCTACTAAGTAATGCTGTTTAGCTCCAAGGTAGCCAATATTATTATTTAAAATAAAGTCACCTTGCACTTCGTCAGGGAAATGACGACTGTATAAAAACTCAAGACCTGAAGTAGGGCGTACTTTATTATCAGCTAATAGGTCTCCTGGCTTCAAATTGACTCCATATCTTGGTAATACTGTACCTGGAGCCATCCAGCCTACTGAGGTGTTAGAGCTAAAAAGGAAGATTTCTTGACCCCACTCATCTACAGCCACACCCCACGGGTTAGGAATGTTGAATTGAGCATATCTCTCCAGCTTACGCGTCTGTGGAGCATAACGGTAAAAGCCACCATTAGTCCCACGCACAGGACCATAAACAGTTTCAATATCTGAGTGTAAGAAGACTCCTTCACACAGAATAATAGCTCCCGATGGGTCAGCTGTAAAAGCACCTATATTGTGATGCGTGTCATGGTCATCAAAACCACTTAAAAGCACTTCTTTGACATCGTACTTGTCGTCGCCATCGATATCTTTAAGCAACACTAAGTTCATGCCTTGTGATACATACACACCTTCTGGGGTAATCTCGAAACCAATAGGTAGGTGTAAGTCATCGGCAAAGATGGTTTGCTTGTCTGCTTTGTTGTCACCATCTGTATCTTCAAAAATAAGTAGTTTATCTTGTGGCTTAGGATCTCCCACTCTGTGATGAGGGTAATTCGGCATCACAGCTACCCATAAACGACCTTTACTATCAAAGCTCATTTGTACTGGATTAGCTAGTTCTGGGAACATTTCTTCAGAGGCAAATAGCTCAACTTTGTAGCCTTCTGGAGTGACAAGAGTTTGCTCTACTTCTTCACCTGAGAGGTAGCCCATTTGCCCCATTTTTTTAGATGTTGTGTCAGGTCCATTTCTGCCTTCTGAATTAGGTGTGTAGTTAGTTTCAACTGGAGGTAATTCGAGTGTTTTAGCATCCGCTGCTGTAAGATCTACAGTCTGACCCTTAAGTGCTGCCCAAATAGCAGAGTCACGAATCATTGTCATCTCACGTGTCTTTTGGATTTCGTAAGGGTAGTTATCTGGTCCAAATGGTTCGTAACGACGTCCGTATACGTGCACTCCATTAGGTACTTTGTAGTCGTTCACCCAGTAGTAGTTCTTTTCTTGAACTGCTGCTTTTACGGCTGCTCTTTTTGATTCGTCTACTTTGCTTTTACCAAAGATAGCATCTGCTAAGATCGGAGCAATAAATTGGTAACCATTACTTAGGAGTAAAGCTCCATCTACTGTATACTCTTCTTTAGTGCTCGCAAAGAGTTCTTTAGTTGGGCTGAATAAATCGATAAATTTAATGCCTTTGGCTTGCGCTACTTCTTTAATAACTTGGGTGTAAGCTCCTAGAATTTCGTTTTCTTTAATTCCATTAGGTGTTGAGTATTTAGCTGATAAGTCTTGTATCGCTGTTGGTGATACTAATACTAAGTTTGGCGCTGTCTTGCCGTTGTATTTCTGGGCAAGGGTGTGATCAACAAAGGCTATAAGTTCAGATTTATAGGTGTCGATGCCTTCAAGCCCTCTTTCATACGCAGCATTAAATCCAAAAAAGGCAAGCACATGATCGGCTTCTACCATTTCTAACCACTTGTCAGGGTTAGGGAAGAATCCTACCGCTGAACTTTTGGCGGCTAGTTCACTGCCTTCGTAAAACTTTTCTGCACCAGGGAAGGCCCATGGTGAATTACGATTGGCATTAGGTCTAAACCCTGGGGTGTTCCCCTCATCGGCCATATTTCTGATAATCAGCTTCTTGCCTGCATTGCGCAGATAAGCCTCTGTCTCAAATTCATGATAATGAATCATGCGTGACGCCAAACCGCCTCCTATTAAGGCTACTGTTTCTTCACCTTGGTGAATTTTGCTAAGCAGTGGCTCTTTGCCCTCATGCCTCTCTCTTATGCCAGCCTCGCTCACAGCTATAGCACTGATGAAACAAACTAAAATATACAGTATTTTATTATTTATCATGCGATGAAATTTAAACTCTCAAATAGTAAATGCAAGCTATAAATGCTAAAAAAATCTACAAATAATTGACCAAATGCAACTTCTTTACTTAATAAGTATTTAATGTGCTTGTACCCATTGTATTATAGCGAGAGCCAACGCTTTTTTGCTTAATAAAGGTAATTCTTGATGTCCTGTAGAAGTGACTAAATAAGCTTGATTATGATCTACATTAAATCCGCTATCCTTACGTAGGATATCGTTAGCCACAATTAAATCACAGCCTTTTTTTTCTAATTTAATTCGAGCGTTATCTAAAAGATTCTCTGTTTCTGCAGCAAAACCAATAAGTATTCCCTTAAAGTCAAATTCTACACGTGCAGAACCTAAAATATCTTTGGTCTTTTCTAGCTCAATAATGAGAGTATCTCCGTACTTTTTTATTTTTTGCGCAGCGGGGCTAGCATAAGTATAATCAGCGACAGCAGCAGAAAATATAGCCACATCGACATCATGGATATGCTTTTCAACCGCTTCATACATTTCTTGAGCGGATTCAACTGGGATGTAATCACAATTAATAGGCACCTCTAATTGAGTAGGCCCTGAAATAAGCAATACCTCAAATTCACTATGTGCGCATGCGTTAGCTAACGCATAACCCATTTTACCTGAAGAGTAATTACTGATAAACCTAGCTGGATCAATAGCCTCTCTTGTTGGCCCCGCTGTAATTAACACTTTCATCATTTGAAAAGCTTTTAACCTAATACAGCTTTTAATTCAGCTAACTTCGCTTTATACTGTTGATTATTAATAACTGGCTCAGCTCTTTCTATCAACAGTTCTGGTACTCCATCAATATCTATCCAACTTTTGCAACCGTGATGCGAGCGCTCATAAGTCATGAAAAACGGCTCAGGCAACTCGTAAATACGAACAATCGCTACATGGATTAAATTGGAAATGAGTGAATCAGATTTATCAGATTTTTTTTCCCAATCAAAACGTTCACGTATGGTTTCTTGGCTCCAAATATGAAAATTATCGAGCTCTTGCACTTTTTCCCAATCAGCAATAGAAGTCACATAGTCCAGCTGAGCTAAATGTGTGAGCTCAATTTGATCTCCTAGTTGATGCTCTGCACGTAACTCTACTTGAGCTGATTTGACTTTGTCATTTTGAGCATGAAAATAGGTAGGAAATAATAAAAACTTTTCTGCTTCAAACGAAAAGCCAGCTTTACCCTCGGAAATTCCACCTTTTCGAATAATCAAAGATTGCTCGCCTTGAGCTAAAGCCTGACAAATGACTGTCCACTCTTTGAATGCCTTTATTTGCATAAAACTCAACTCAATTTACTTAAGGCTATAATGCCCAATAATTTGAAAATTAAATAAATTATCTTGCCATTGAGGCCCTTGACCTAAATTACTGACAGTCCAAGGTGTATTTTGATAAGTACCTGGCCCTGGAACCACGACACCTAATTGAGTTTTACCGTTTTGCATGCGCCAAAAAATAATATCTCCAAACTGATAGTCCCCTTTATTACTATTCTCAATAGGAATAGATTTTAAATGCCTCTCACAATAACGCATAAGATTCAAAGCTCTTCTGTGATCTATATTAAAGTCGGCTTGATCTTGACTCCATAATTGCGGGTAATCATAAAAGTTATCTTGCTTGTCTTCATAGACAAGAACTTGCAAGTCCACTCCTGCATGACGTAACGCACGAACTAATAAATCTCCTTCACTACCTTGAGATGTGGCTACGTCTCCACCAGGATAAGATAAATTTTGGTATTCTAAACTGTAGGTACTGCTCTGTTTTACTTGCTTTAAAGCACCCTCAACCACTTGCTTGCGCCATTGCTCTAAACTACTATTAGCATTTAGTGAGCTTAAAGTTAAACGTAGAGAATCTTGGTTAACCTGATTATCTGCAGCAATGAGTTTAAATGAAAACTGATAAAGAACAACTACCCCTATTAAGACAGATGCTAAAACCATGCCCCAAGCCAGTTTTGCCTGACTGTTAGGCTTTCGCTGACTAGGATGCACTCCAATATATTCGATTGAATTAGAGCGTCTCATCATCCCAGTTATTATTCGCCAAATTTAGAGGCTATAAGTTCTTCTATAGTATCCATTGCCTCTTGGGCATCATCACCCTCGATGGATATTTTGAGTTGGCTACCACAGCCTGCAGCCAACATCATAATGCCGATAATACTTTTACCATCGGCAACCTCTCCCTCTTTTTCAACTGTGACTTGGGAGCTAAACTTGCTAGCTGATTTTACTAGTTGAGCAGAAGGCCTAGCATGTAGACCCAGCTTGTTTTCAATAGTAAATTCTTTAACTAACAGCATAACTTCAATGATTAAATAACACCAGCAGCCTTAAGCGTCTTATAAGCACCATTCTTAGTGATAGTCTTAATAGCTTTTGCTGATAATTTTACTTTAACAAACTTATCTAACTCAGGCACCCAAATACGCTTAGTCTGCAAGTTAGGACTTACAGTACGCTTTACCACCTTAGTTACATGGCGACCAATACCGCCTTTTTTCTTAGCAAGACCAGAACGATGAACTCTGTTTCCAATACTTACGCGTGAACCTCTTACACTACAAACTCTAGCCATAATAATAAATTTAATGAAAATCGTCTTTGAACTAAGCATTTTTAGCTGTGCTTACGCCTCAAAGGAATAGGAGTTTATAAATTTTCTTTTATTTCGTCAAGATTTTTTCTCATTTTTACTTTTAAAGTCTTCTTATTTAGGTTTTTATCGTGCCTCATGAAAACAGGTCTTTACCCATTCTCTCAAATTGAACCTCAGTGGCAAAACTACTGGGAAGAAAATAAAAGCTTTCAAACACCAGGTTTTGATGACAGTCATTTTGATCCAAATAAACCTAAATACTATGTGCTCGATATGTTCCCTTACCCAAGTGGTGCCGGCTTACATGTAGGGCATCCAGAAGGTTATACCGCAACCGATATTGTTGCTCGCAGCAAGCGCATGCAAGGCTTCCAAGTCCTGCACCCTATTGGTTGGGATGCCTTTGGCTTACCTGCTGAACAGTACGCAATTAAAACAGGACAGCACCCTCGCATCACGACTGAGGCTAATATTAAAAATTTTCGTCGCCAGCTAAAAGCCTTAGGTTTTTCTTATGACTGGGAAAGAGAGATCGATACAACTGATCCTGATTATGTTAAATGGACTCAAAGCATCTTCTTAAAACTTTATAACAGTTATTTTAATGAGGAGACACAAAAAGCTCAGCCAGTCAGTGAACTTATCGAGCAAGGCTGGACTCAACAACAAATTGACGAAGTACGCCTCGCCTATATCTCAGAAGCTTCTGTTAACTGGTCTCCTGATTTAGGCACCGTACTTGCTAATGAGGAAGTCGAAGAATGGACATCCAAAGGACATAAAGTAGAAAAGCGTCCTTTGCGTCAATGGATGTTGCGCATCACCGCTTATGCTGACCGCCTCATTAATGAGCTAGATGATTTAGATTGGCCTGAATCTATCAAACAACATCAAAAAAACTGGATTGGAAAATCCTATGGAGCACAAGTACAGTTCCCTGTAGCTATAGAAAATAGCGATGAATCTATCAGTGTATTCACAACACGTCCTGACACTTTATTTGGCGTGACTTACCTTGTGGTTGCCCCTGAGCATCCGCTCTTAGAAACCATCACTACACCTGAGCAACAAGAAACCGTTAAAAACTACCAAGAACTCTGCCAAAACAAGACAGACTTGGAACGCCAAGTAGAAGACAAAACTAAGACAGGTGTGTTTACTGGCGCTTACGCGACCCATCCTGTCACTCAAGAGTTAATCCCCATTTGGACAGCTGACTACGTCATGATGGGATACGGCACAGGTTGCGTCATGGCCGTGCCTGCCCATGACCCGCGTGACTTTGAATTTGCTAAGGCATTTGATCTACCCATCATTCAAGTGGTAGCCACTAAAGCAGAGTATGAAGCCAATGAATATGTAGAACTCAGCCAAGCCTACAGCGAGTCTGGCATTTGTATCAATTCTGATTTCCTCAATGGACTCAAAACTAAAGACGCCAAACAAGCTATCTTTAGCTGGCTCATCGAAAATGAAGCAGGGAGCAAAAAAGTGCAGTATAAATTACGTGACTGGCTCTTTTCTCGCCAACGTTACTGGGGGGAACCATTTCCTATTGTTTGGAAAGATGGCCAGCACAGCGCTTTGGATGAATCTGAATTACCTTTGACTCAGCCAGATATGGAGGACTTTAAACCTACAGGTGACCCACGAGGGCCACTCGTGAAGGCGACTGATTGGCTTACGCATCCTTCTGGAGCTACTCGTGAAACCAACACTATGCCTCAATGGGCTGGTTCATGTTGGTACTACTTGCGCTACTGTGACCCTCATAACAGTCAGCGCTTTATTAGTAAAGAAGCTGAAGAATACTGGATGAAAGGTAGTGGTAATAACGCAGGCGGAGTCGATCTCTATGTAGGGGGCACTGAGCACGCAGTACTACACTTACTCTATGCCCGTTTTTGGCATAAAGTCTTGTTTGATTTAGGCGAAGTTTCAACTATTGAACCCTTCCAAAAGCTTGTTAACCAAGGACTTATTATGGGTTCAGATGGAAGAAAAATGTCTAAATCTTTAGGCAACGTCATCAACCCTGACGACATTGTGTCTGAATACGGAGCTGATTCATTGCGTCTCTATGAAATGTTTATGGGACCTTTGGAGCAAGTTAAACCTTGGAACACTAAAGGTGTTGAAGGCGTTCACCGTTTCCTAGGACGTATTTGGAACACATCACTCGAATCTCAAGACGAAGGAGCTAGCTGGCAGTTAAAATCATCTATTGTCGAAAATGCCGATATGGATCCTGAACTCTTCAAAACTCTGCAAAAGACCATTGAGAAAGTGACGCTCGATATTAGCAAACTCTCTTTCAATACGGCTATTAGTCAGCTCATGGAATTAAGTCACCTACTCAAAGAGGCGAGCGATAAAGGGCAATTACCTGTTGAAGCACTAGCTGACACACTCAAGCTATTGTCTCCATTTGCACCACATATAAGTGAAGAGATCTGGGCTAAACTTGTAGAAAAATTTGATTCTATAAATGGCATTTGCTCTGAGCAGCCTTGGCCTATCGCTCAAGAAGTCGTTGAAACAGAGGTCACCCTAGCTATTCAGGTCAATGGCAAGCGCCGAGGTGAAATTGTGGTACCTATCGAATCTGATCAAGCCGCTATTGAAACATTAGTAACAGCTGAACCTAGTATTCAGTCACATATTGAAGGCAAACAAATTCGCAAGGTCATCTTTGTTCCTAAACGCCTCATTAACATTGTTGTGGGCTAAATAAAGACAAAAACACCTTTATGAGCGTTTATTAAATACAGCCTTTGAACCTTGACTATAAGGGCGTTGGCTCTTATCTTAATATTTCAATTTACTAATTATGTCACATACACTACCTGAACTCGGATATAGTTATGACGCTCTTGAGCCTCATATCGATGCAGCCACTATGGAAATCCACCATACTAAGCACCATAACACTTATGTAACTGGGCTTAATGCGGCTTTGGAATCAGCACCAGAATTGCAAGGCAAGCCAGTTTGCGAGCTTATTTCTGATTTAGCTTCAGCTCCAGAAGCTATTCAAACACCTCTTCGTAATCATGGCGGAGGTCATCTCAATCACTCTATTTTTTGGAAGATCATTGCTCCAGGTGGCTCAGCTGAGCCTACAGGAAAAGTAGCTGAGCAAATCATTGCTGATTTTGGCTCACTCGATGAATTCAAAGACGAATTTGCTAAAGCCGCAGCTACACGCTTTGGTTCTGGCTGGGCATGGGTATGCGTAAACCCACAAGGCAAGCTCATTATTTGTTCTACCCCTAACCAAGATAACCCACTAATGGCTGAGTTTGCAGGAACTTGCGGCAACCGCCCTCTTATTGGTCTCGATGTTTGGGAACATGCTTATTATCTCAACTACCAAAACCGTCGCCCTGATTATATTGCTGCCTTTTGGTCAGTACTTAACTGGGATGTCGTTGAAGAAAGATACCAAAACATCATTAGCTCACCTAGTTGCGCTAAATAGTTGTAATTTTTATCAATCTAATAAAATGTCACAGGCTTAGGTCTGTGACATTTTTTATGCTTTGATTCTAATGAGTTTGTGATTAAATACATCAACTTGTTTATCCTAGTTCTAATTTCCCTTTCATGTCCATTATACAAGCACGTCATCTAACAAAAAACTACGGCAAAAAAACCGTAGTCGATTCGCTTGATTTTGAAATTGAGCAGGGGAAAATTGTGGGGTTAATTGGGAAAAATGGTGCTGGGAAAAGCTCTCTTTTAAAAATGCTAACTACTTACCTTATTCCACACAAAGGTGAGCTAAAGATAGCCGACTTTGATATTTATAGTGAGGCACCAAAAATAAGAAAAATTATTGGCTATCTACCAGAAAAAGCATGTGTTTATCCAGATATGCGAGTCAAAGAATACCTTAAATTTAGAGCTCGCATCAAAGGGATTGATAATAGAGATGTGAATCGCGCTGTTTCACATGTGATGGAGCAATGTAATTTGCTGCCATTTTCTCGTCATTTAATTGCTCATTTATCCAAAGGCTACACCCAACGTGTTGGATTAGCCGATGCTCTGATTGCTCGACCTAGGCTTTTGTTGCTCGATGAGCCTATGAGTGGTTTTGATCCTGAGCAAATGCAACAAATGCTCTTAGTCATTGAAAAACTCAAAGGCGACTACACGATTATTTTATCTAGTCATAATCTCGAGCAAGTTTCTGCTATTTGTGATGACTTTTTAGTCATGGATAATGGTAGCCTGATTTGCCAGGGCTCGTTGGAATTCTTACGTGAACAAGTCAAACAAGTAGAACGTGTTGATATAGAGATTCAGCACCCTCTAAAATCTCTCAAAGAACAATTAAAAGCATCACCCAAAGTTAAACAAATTCAAATTATTGAATCTACCAAGAATGATTGGCACCATATGAGACTCTACGGCTACCGTAACAAGACAGGGTTACTCGACTGGTGCAGTCAGTTTATTCAAAAAACAGCTTACCCTGTGCGCCTTTTACAAGAAAAAGAGCCTAGCCTAGATGCTGTTTTTAGTCAGCTTGTCGAATCGGAGAAAGAGCCTACAAAAAAACCAGCTAAAAAATCTCAACCAGAAAAATCTTCCTAATCATGCCTGTTTTTCATGCCCTTCTCAAAAAAGAATTCAGAGCTCTAAGTCAAGCGCCTGCTACTTGGGTAATTTGGGCTGTGATGATGCTGGGGCAGGGATTCTGTATCAGCTCTAGCCTAAAAGTATTTCAACAGCAAGCACTTATAGAGACTGTACTTTTTACCAGTTTCAATAATCAATTTTTCTGGTTTTGTTATTTTATTTTATTCCCTCTTTTAACGATGAAGCTCTTTGCGGAAGAAGAGCGCTTAGGGACTATGGAGTCACTTTTGACGGCTCCAATTAATTTGTCGTGGATTTTAATGAGTAAATTTTTAGCGGCTTATCTTTGGTACCTTATTTTATGGCTTCCATCGGTTATTGCGATGATTGTGATCAGTTTAACTCCTAGCTTCAAAGGTGTATTTTTACTTGAGGATGTGGTTGCTGTTTACCTTTTGATTGGAGTGATGGGTATTAGTTTTGTGGCTTGGGGATGTTTGTGTTCTTCGTTATCTAAGCATCAGGTTCTAGCTGGCATTTATTGTTTGCTAGGTTTAATCTCACACCATTTCCTCGGTTGGACCACGCATATTTGGGGTAACTATTTTCAAGCTTCAAGCTTCATTGATTTCTTATCTAGTCGCTGGCATATTCAGGTAGCTAGTCAGGGGCTTATTGCTTTTGATTCTTGGTTTTACTTTGTATCTTGTGGTCTAATTATTTTGTTTATCACTTATTATCATCTTAACCTTAAGCGTCTCAAGCGTTAATCATTTAGCTGTTAGTTTTTATGTTTAACTTATTCTCATCATCTTTATTGGCTGGACGTCGTAGACTTAGGCAGCGTCAACGCTTGCGCTTTGCTCAATTACTTGGGCTTATCATTATAGCTATTTTCATTAATACTTTCCTGTACACCTTCGGCTTAATGCTGGATTTAAAGGCGCATTCTCGCTTTAAGCTCGACTCTATCACTCAACAAGTTTTCCAGTCAGAGCTTATTGTTAATCGTGAGAAACCCATCGAAATCATCGTTGCTATTCGATACAATCATCCACAATTGACACATTTAAAATTACTATTGCGTAGTTATAAAAAGCTCAATCCAGATATACTCAACATTACATGGATAGATCCTATTAAAGAGCCTAACCACGCGCTACAGGTTCAGACAAAATATGGCATTGATTTTCATGATGATCTTATGATTATTGATGCTCAAACCAGTAATGATGGCAATGCTGCCAAATCTAAGCATGTGCGGATTTTTAGCATAAAAGATCTCATGGTGTATACCACTGACTCAGCAAAAAATCGTATTTTACCGACTGCCTATAGAGAAGAGGATATGATCACGTCTCAGCTTATGGGAGCACTGGAAGGCACACCTAAAACACTTTTATTTCTCAAGGATAAGAGCACTAGTGACGTGAAAATCCAGCAAACTTTAGAAGTGCTTAAAACTCGCCTGGAAACAGAGAATATCAAATGGATCACTGGATTTATCCAAGATTTGCCAGCTTTAAACTATGATGTAGATGCTGTTTTACTGATTTCACCAGAAGCGGACTTCTCTAATGCAGAGCTCGATATTTTACAGACCTATTGGAATAAGTCTTATAGTTCAATTTTAGTTACATTAAATCCTAGATACCCGTTATCACGCTTTAAGTCATTTTTACGTGACCAAGGAATTAGAGCTAGATCAGACATACTTGTTAACGGGAATGCAGCAAATCAAGTAGATGCTTTTTTTGTTAATGAAGATGTCCATTCTCCTGCTTTCAAAGGTATTGCAAGCACCTTTAGAGGCTTAAGTGGCAGTTTAGATGTGTATCATAACAACCCTAAGTTGCAGCTCAAACAGCTGTACCCTCAACCGCTTATTCAAGCAAATCAAGGTTATTGGGGCGAAACAAAATTGCCTATTGCAAATGCCAGTTTTGACGTTGGAGAAGATTATGCAGAAAATCTCTATTTAGCTGCCAAAGTTGAGCGTCGCTACGAGATTAATAACGAAGAGCTTAGTTCTTATTTATTTGTTTTTAGTACCGCTGATTTTATGGCTGTAAATCAACTTAGCTTAGAACAAGGTCATTATCTATTATCTGTTATTAATGAAATGGTGAATCGCTATGAACTCATAGGCATCAGTCAAACGCCTCTTGTGGTAAGCCAACTAGACTTAAGCCAAACACAGCTAGATATAATTCACTTTACTTGGTTAATCATATTTCCTGTGGGCATTCTTTTAGTTGGTTTCATAGTGTGGCTGACTCGCCGCCGCTAAAAAAGCATCATATACAAGATGAACATTAAGTCACTTATCCCTGTTCTTATTATCTCAGCTTTAGTGGCTACGGGTGTAGTTTTGACTTATAAAAACACCTTATTTTTTCAGACCTGGTTTATTCGTTTAGCTCCTATACCGGATGCGACACCTAGTGGTTTGTCTCTCGATGAAGTCAATCGATTAAGCTCTATATCACTCTACTATAACCCTCTAAACAACAATGAACGCACTTTAATTCAATTGCAAAAACTAGAACGTGGCTGGCAATGGCAAAATAATGAGGTCATTGACCGTGCTGACAATCAGTTAGTAGCCAAGGTTTTAGCTAGCTTTTACCACATAGAAATTTTAGATAGCTTTGCACTCAATGCATTACAATCTGAAAATGTACAAGCATCAAAAGCCGATATTTTAAACCTCTACGGTATTAATGCTCAATCTATTGAGTTCCAATTAGATCTGCCTAATACGCATATTTTACAACAGTTTATTCTTGGCGCAGAAGCTCCTTGGATTGGTGAGCGCAAAACCACTGAAGCTATGATCACCTTTTATATTTGGAGCCCAATTAAAGAAAAAATTTATTTAATGCGTTCCCAAAATTTAGATTTTCTTAAACAAGGGCCCACAGTTTTACGTGATAAATCTCCTTTCTTCTTTAAAACGGATGAACTAGCAAAGATTGAGTTTTCTAGTCCTAAAGAAAATTGGAAAATAGAAAGAAATCAAACTATGTGGCAAGCCACCAAACCCTATATTTGTGATATTGATCCAATCGCTATCGATAAACTCATCACTGATATTTCAAAATTAAAAGTGACTCACTTTTTTTCAAGTCTCGCCAATACAAATTATGCCAGCTTAGCTAAAAACGATTTTTATACGTTAACTTTAGCCTATAATTTGAGTCTAAAACCCAACTTAGAAACGCTAACCCTTACTCCTGTAAAAGATCAAAATAATAATACAGCTTATTGGATTGCTAAACATTCGCAGCGTCCTGGGTATTTTCAAATGAAATCGATAGG
Source organism: Akkermansiaceae bacterium UBA4589 (assembly GCA_002387565.1). GTDB lineage: Bacteria > Verrucomicrobiota > Verrucomicrobiia > Verrucomicrobiales > Akkermansiaceae > UBA4581. Next base: position 44,059 of record DGJT01000008.1, read on the forward strand.
CTCAACTGATGAACCTGGAATTCTAAACTTGTCTCTTAATTTAGCTAACTTACGATCAAAACTTCTTACACAAATGCCTGTAACAAGCATACAAAACATAGGCATGGTGTATCCAGATGGGTTCACTCAAATTTTATCTCAACCACAACCTGATAACTGGCAACTCACCCTCCCTGGTTCTCAAGCTGGCATCATCAGAGAAAAACCACATGAAAATAAAATAGAGCCTTTCTTAAAAGCTCTACTTGAAACCCCTGCTCTAAGTATTTTATCTGAACAAGAAGATCCAAGCCTAGATAACTACGGCTTAACTCAAGCTAGTTTAACCTTACAAATAAAAACCCAAGAAAAGGCTTACACTCTCAATATTAGCAAAATTATTCAAGCAAGCTCATCTGATGACGCAGAGCCTGCCTCAACTACTTATTATGCTAAATGGGATCATCTCAATACTATTTTTAAAATTAGTGAGGAAGCGTACTACCATCTAGTCGTGCCAACTTATCAATGGAGGTCGAGCAAAATTTGGGACTTTTCGCCTCTAGCTGTAAAAGGACTTATCCGCAAAAAACAAAATAACAATGCTATTGTATTAGGTTATGAAGCATTTGAAAACACATGGACTGCTCAAGTTAATAATCAAAATCTCAGCATCCACCTAATTCAAGATGAAGCCAATCAGTTATTAACTAATTTAAATAATCTTAGTTCATTTAGCTGGCTCCCTAAAGATCACCAAGGGGCTCAACAAGCACTGCAAACCCCTAGTATTGCTTTTGATATTATTTTAAAAGATGAGGAAAACCCTGAGCGAGAACAATTTCTTACTTTATGGCTCGCACCTACTCAACCTGATCAATATTATTTTTTCTATGGCAAAGTCATTGGACAAGGAAAGCCAAGCTTTATCATCAAAGGAGAGACTGTAACTAACCTCATTAAGCCTTTATTTGAAAATAGTTTTAATAAACAAGAATTACAAGAGATGCTTACCGATTGATAACTATATGCATAAATTATTCACACTTTATCGACTTTGGCTTATTCTTTTGGCTTTATCTATCGGATTGTTGGTCGTTTTATCAAGCTTACCAAGAGGCACTCAAGATTTTTCATTTGTATTTGCAGATAAAATTATACATTTTGGCTATTTTATGGGTATTTCTGGATTACTTAACCTTTATTGGAGTAGTTTCCATCGCTCATCTTATGTATCATTAGGTTGGTTTTCTGTAGTAATTGTTGCCATTCTTGGTGCGCTTGATGAATGGTATCAGACTTACAGGCCAGGTCGATCTGGCAATGATTTAGGTGATTGGCTAGCTGATTGTGCTGGAGCTGTAGTTGGCTATTTAATCATTCGTTTTATTTATCAGTATACTTATAAATAAGCTATTTTATGGAATTATACCCTTACTGGTTAAGCTTAAAACTAGCCTTTATAACCTCGGCTATTTTGTTAGTTATTTCTATTCCCTTGGCTTATTATATCGCTTATTCAAAACATAAGGCTAAGTTTATTTTAGAGGCTATCTGTACTCTTCCTTTAGTGTTACCCCCAACTGTTTTAGGCTACTACCTGCTCATCACATTTAGCCCTAACCAAGGCTTAGGAGCTTGGCTTAAAAATACTTTTGATTGGCAGATAGCGTTTAGTTTTTCTGGACTCGTGATTGGCTCTGTCATTTACAGTTTACCTTTTATGCTACAGCCTATCCTTCATGGCTTTACTCAACTTCCTTCTACCTACCAAGAAGCGTCCTACACTCTGGGGAAAAGCAAGTTATTCACACTATGCAGAGTGCTACTACCCTGCACTAAACCTGCTATCATTACGGGTTGTATTTTAAGTTTTGCTCATACACTTGGGGAATTTGGTGTTGTGCTCATGCTCGGCGGTCATTTAAAGTCCACTAAAGTCGTCTCAATAGCGATTTATGATGAAGTTCAAATGATGAACTATAGCCAAGCTAATCAATATGCCTTGAGTTTGCTTATTTTTAGTTTTCTCACTCTAATTGCCGCGAATTTATTCAAATCACGTTATGTTAAAGGCTGATATCCACTACCATATCCCCAATCGCTACGAGGCTCTTAATTACCATTTTGAACTCGCAGTTGATAGAGCTAGCATTACAGGCATCTACGGCATATCTGGAGCAGGCAAGAGCACACTGCTCAGACTCGTTGCAGGGTTAGAACAACCATTATCAGGCTATATTAACTTTGATGAAGCTATCTGGTTCGACTCAAAAAAACAGATCCATTTAGAGCCGCAAAAACGTCAGCTTAGTCTCATGTTTCCAGGCAAACAATTGTTTGCTAATATGTCTGTTAGCCAAAATATTGAGTATGCTAATAACAGCGGCAAAAGCAGTGCAGACTGGTTGAATCAGTTCGACTTAACTCACCTTGCTCAGCGTAAACCTGACTATTTATCACAAGGCGAGCAACAGCGGGTCGCCTTTATTAGAGCTCTTGCACGTAAACCTCAATTATTGTTGCTAGACGAACCGTTTTCAGCGATTAATGAAGAGTTAAAAGCAGACTATTACCAAACTCTAAAGCACTATCAGCAAGAGTGGCAAATGAGTACTCTTATTATCAGCCATAACCGCTACGAGCTCAATACCATCTGCCAACAACAATACCAACTGACCAATGGCAAGCTGATTGTAGATATTTAAAATTTTCTTAGCGAATAATATTAACCCAACGATCGACTTCTTCGCTCATAGCTTGGCAGCCTGGACTCCAGCGCTTAGCTCCTTTTAGGCTTTGTATTGCTTCTTTTTGGTTAGCAATGTTTATCTGCCCGTGCTTAAAAGGCTGCAGAGCTTGAATATCTTGACTTAGGTTAACTATAAATCCTAGTTCAAACCCCTCTGGATGCTTTTCTACATAACTAAGTAAATCTAAAGTAACTTCGGGAGCATGTATTTCAATGCTTTCTACAAGGTACTCTAAACCAATGGACTCAAGCATGTAGCTAAGTTTTTCATACAGAGATTCGATGTTAATACTTACATGTTCTGACTCCTCTGTTAAGTATTCTTCAAAAGCTTCGCAAATCGTTTCGGAGAGTATGGGGTTTCCCGCATTGTTCTCTTCCAACGCTTCGTCTATCGCTCGCTCTAACCAATCTAAGTCATAATTGTGAATGTTTTGATTTCCTACTTTGAGAATAGGCTTTTGATCTACAAATGCTATCATAATAAATTAAGTTGAGAGTTTAATAAGAGGCGATAGGTGGTAAAAACGGTATTGAGTAGTAACGGTAGCTGAAGTGTCATAAAAAATGAGGATTAAAGTAACTGTGGATGCTTGCTTTCTGACATCACTTTCTTTTCTAAATTTTGAATTTCTCGAATAAATTCACTCACGTCATTGAACTGACGGTACACTGAGACATAACGCACATAAGCAACGGGGTCTATCTCACGCAATTTAGTCATCACTTTGTTACCGATGATGTCAGATGGCATTTCATGGTTATGATCTTGGTGTAGTTCTGCCACAATTTGCTCCACTGCTGTGTCTAGATCTGAAATAGCAACTGGACGCTTTTCGCAAGATTTAATCAGTCCTTGTAAAATCTTGTCACGATGTAAGGCTTCTCTAGTCCCATCTTTTTTAATGACACGTAACTCTGTACGCTCAATTTGCTCATAAGTGGTGTAACGATAGTTACAATGAGCACAGATGCGACGACGACGAGTTGAACTTCCATCTTTGGAAACTCGTGAGTCTAAAACTCGATCTTTTAAGCTGCCGCAATTAACACATTTCATGTTGTTAATTATATTCTAGGCACTACATTTGGTAGTGTCAACCAGAAAACGGTGCCATTTATGGCACTTTATGAAAACTTTAAAATTTCTCAGGCAGAACTAGAAAATCTAAATTTACTTTTAGTTTAGAGAATAGGATTTGACCCTTTCTCTATTTAGCACTAGGGTCTGAACATGTCTTTTTCTTGGGTTATTGCCTCTCGCTATTTGAGTCCTGTACGTTCGATTTTCTCGAGCTTGAGCGCTTTGGCTGTGATTGGTGTAAGTTTGGGTGTCATGATTTTATTTGTGGTCACTGCGGTAATGACCGGCTTCGAAGATGAAATGAAACAACGCATACTCAGCTTCACACCGCATGCCTTACTCAATGAGTATTGGATTGATGAGAATCAAGGTATTTCTCAAGAACAGTTACTAAAGCAAATAGAGCAAACAGACAAAGTGGATTCTGTTTACCCTTACATTGAGACTTTTGCTTTAGCCCGCTCTATGGGAGACAAATATCCGATTTATTTTAGAGGGGTGGATTTTTCTAATGAAAAGCAAAATGCTACTTTAGCCACCTTATTAGACCCTGATATTCCTAATAACAATACCTACAATCCTAACTTAGGACTCAACCAAGCTATCATTTCTAGTAAGTTAGCGCGCAACCTATCTGTGAGTGTAGGTAGTTATATAGAGCTGCTTTCTTGGACACATTTTGAAAAGCTTGAACCCTATTATGCAACTGTTTCCTTAGACCCTCTTTGGCTGACCGCTCAAACACCCATAAAAGAAATTAAAAAGCAGCTCCAATCACAAAGTAAAATAGTATCTCAACAATTACTACTCCCCCTAGAACTACTTAAATCTAGTTATACTCAGCTTATTGATATTTATACTCAGCCTGCAAGAGAAGCAGAGTTAGCTATTATCCTAGAGCTCCTCAAACTCATCAATTCTGGTAAGAATGGCGCTCAAGCCGACACCAAGTATTTTGCCACAAGTTTTTTTGAGCAATATAACCAGCTCACTCAGCAATTAGCCACTCTAGATATTGAGCAAGCTGACCTCGACAAGTTTAAAACTATCAAACAACTCGCCTTACCAACCAAGGTTCATATCACAGGCATTTACCGTAGCTCTGAACATATCCAAGGCCCTGAGCTCATGCTCCCTATTGATTTAGCTTACGAATTACAAAGTCAAAATAACACAGTTAAGCAATGGGCTATACAAGTCGAAGATGCTTATGAGGTAGTTGAAACTCTCTCGCCTATCAACCAACAATTACCTCAAGGCTATGTCATTCAAACATGGTCAGAACTCTACCAATGGTGGTTTAATTTGGTAGCACGTGAAAAGACCATGATGAATTTAGTTTTATCTCTCATTACCATTGGTGCGGCTTTTTCTATGGCTGCCATTCTTTTCCTTCAGTCGATGCAGAAGAAACGTGAGATTGGCATCATGTTAGCACTAGGAGCCAAACCCACTCAAATAATGAGTATTTTTTGGATTCAAGCTATCATTATTGGCATCATAGGGCTAGCACTCGGACTAGCACTAGGCTACCTTGTCATTGATCAACGTGATCAAGTTGAGTCGTTACTCTCTAGTGTCGGCTTAGATCCTTTTCCTCAAGAGTTTCATGGAGTCAGTTCAATTCCTGCAAAAATTGAGCAATCTTCTGTGGTATTTGTGACCTTACTCAGCCTCATAAGTTGCTTGCTTGCTCCCATTTTACCCGCTATTATCTCGTTAAATAAAACACCCTCACAAACACTTAGAGATTTTTAATCCAACCTCTTATTCTAATCTCTTAATCGTCACTATTTAATTTTTGCTGCTGCACCATGCTTCACTTACCTAATCGACCACGCCGTAACCGCCAAAACCCTGCTCTGCGTAATCTTATCGAAGAGACCAAATTACATGCACATGATTTTATAGCCCCTCTCTTTGTGCATGCCAAAGACACTAGTGAAGCAATAGAAGCCATGCCAGGTTGCTCTAGATTTAGCCTTGATGATTTAGTCAAAGAATGTGGCGAACTAGTAGCACTTGATATCCAAGGTGTGATTCTTTTTCCGGCTATTGCTGAGAAACTTAAAACTTCTTGTGCCTCTGAATGCTGCAATCCAGACGGGCTCATCCCTCAAGCTATCAAAGCCATTAAAGCGCAATACCCACAGCTACTTGTACTCACAGATATTGCTCTAGACCCTTACAATGCAGACGGACATGATGGTATAGTCAGCACAGATAAGAACGGAAATCTCACCATCCTAAACGATGACACAGTGGCCACGCTCTGCAAACAGGCTCTGTGTCATGCTCAAGCTGGTGCTGATATTGTCGCTCCAAGTGATATGATGGATGGTCGTATTGGAGAAATAAGAACAGCTTTAGATACCCAAGGTTATCAAGATATTGCCATTATGGCCTACACCGCTAAATATGCATCTGCTTATTACGGGCCTTTTAGAGGGGCTTTAGAGTCAGCACCTAAATCAGGTGACAAAAAAACCTACCAGATGAACCCTGCCAACACCTCTGAAGCTTTTCGTGAGCTCGCCTTAGATCAAGCAGAAAATGCAGACATCCTTATGGTTAAACCGGCAGGTAGTTATCTAGATATCATTTATCAATATCGCCAGCAATCAAACCTCCCTATTGCAGCTTATCAAGTGAGTGGAGAATATTTAATGATTGAGGCTGGGTCTGCTGCTGGCTGGCTAGATAAAGACAAACTAATTGAAGAAAGTTTACTGAGTATCAAAAGAGCTGGAGCTCATATTATTGTAAGCTATTATGCCAAATACATGGCTCAAATACTACAAAAATAAATCCAACTATTTATCACCCATTTATAAACGTGCAAAAAATGTCAAAAACCATGGTTTTTTGTTGACTTTATAGGGATAAAACCTAAAACAAATTCACTCAATTATTATGTCTACTCCCGATATCGCCAATGGTAACACAGTTTATAATCAGGTTTGTGCAGCTTGTCATCAACCTACAGGTCTAGGTCTAGCAGGTGTATTCCCGCCACTTGATGGTTCCGATTGGGTCACAGGACCTGCCGGTTTACCTATCTCTATTATTCTAAAAGGATTACAAGGGCCGATTGACGTAAACGGAGTGACTTACAATAGTATGATGCCAGCGGCTGGATACCTAACTGACCAACAAATCGCTGATGTCACTACTTATATCCGCCAAGCTTGGAGTAATAAGGCGGATGCTGTTACGGCAGAAACTGTAGCTCAAGTCAAAGAAATGACCAGCGAACAAGTCCTGCCATGGACTGCAGAACAGCTACAAGCACTAGTTGCGGAGCACTCTGGCTCAGCGACCTCTGCTCCAGCTGTAGCTACTAGTACTACCTCTACAACTCTAGCTAATACAGGTAGTTTTGATGTTGCTAAAATCACTGACAAATCCGATAGCCATTGGTTCTCATTTGGGTGGGTGATTGGAGCTTTGATTTTTGTAGTAGCTATTATTGCTGGCTTGAAAAAATTGACACACTAGGTCATAGTTTATCATTATGTTTCTTCGCCTACTTTTAATAACACTTACTTTATTAAGTTTAACTAACTGTTTTGGCTCAAAACCAGAAGCAAAACCCGTTGATCCTACTAGCAGTAGTTTTCAACGTCATCAATACTATGACTCTAGCAGATCTAGTATAGAAACTTACCGTCAAGATGGCGTCAAATTTAAGTAATATTATGGGTATATTTAGCAAACCAAAGCTTAAATCAAGCGAAAAACGTGATTCAAATGAAGGCGATTGGATTAAATGTCCAAGTTGCGGTGAAATGCTCCACCACGTAGATATTAAAGCAAATTTTGAAGTCTGTACTAAGTGTGATCATCACTTTCTCCTTGGAGGTAAAGAGCGAGTAGCTCTTATTGCTGATGATGGTAGTTTTGAAGAGCTCAATGCTAATACTAAGGCACTTAACCCTCTAGACTTTAAAGGTTATGATGATAAGCTCATCATGCTCAAATCAAAAACACAGCTTGATGAAGGCGTGCTAACAGGCAAAATCAAAATTGATGGCAAGCCTGCGGTTATCGCCATTATGGATTTTAAATTCTTTGCAGGCTCTATGGGCTCAGTCGTAGGAGAAAAACTCACTAGAGCTATTGAAACTGCCACAGCAGATAAATGCCCTATTATTATCTTTTCAGCCTCATCAGGGGCTCGTATGCAAGAAGGTATGTTCTCACTCATGCAAATGGCTAAAACCTGCTCAGCATTAGCCCGTCATGCCAAAGCTAAATTGCCTTATTTTTCTATTATGACACATCCAACTACAGGTGGGGTAACTGCTTCATTTGCTACAGTGGGTGATTTGAATTTTGCTGAACCTGGATGCATGATTGGTTTTGCTGGCCCACGTGTAGTTAAAGAAACTACGCATCAGAATTTACCTCCTGGTTTCCAAACTGCTGAATTCATGCTCGAACACGGCCTCATTGATGCTATTGTCACTCGCCATGAGCTTAAGAAAAAGCTCGCTCAAGCGATGAATTACCTAGTTTAAGGATTCAAGCAACTTTGTTGTGAAGCTTATCAATCATAATCGAGCACCACGACAGCATG
>DGJT01000008.1:52464-58466 GCA_002387565.1 Akkermansiaceae bacterium UBA4589
GAAGACGCCCTATGTGCCAAAAGCCACACTCAGGCTTTAAATGAGGCGATTTTTAGTGCAGAGGGCGAGCTGACGAATGAACGTGGAGCACAGTTTATAGATAATAATCGAGCACCACGACAGCATGAGGAAGACGCCCTATGTGCCAAAAGCGCCCATTTAAAGTGGTTGTGGGATCAGCAACCGCAAGGCTTTAATTTTGATCTAGCTACACTCAAAGAGTTTATCAACTTATATAGCCTGACTCCTGAATCTGGCTCTGAAGTTATTCAGATTGTTGGGACGAATGGTAAGGGCTCGACATCGCTGATTTTGGAGTCTTTGGCTTTGCAGTTTCCTGATAAAAAAGTGGGTGTGTTTACCTCGCCTCACTTGGTGCATTTTAATGAGCGTATTCGCATCAATGGGGCTATGGTTAATGATGATGCTCTAGTTCGAGCCTTGGAGCGCATTCACGATTGGCATGATGCTTGGGTAGAAGCAGGAAAAAGAGGATTGACCTTTTTTGAGCTGAGCTTTGCAACGGCTCTGTCTTGTTTTAAGGAAGCTCATTGTAACTGCCTTATCCTTGAAGCGGGTTTGGGAGGTAGACTCGATGCCACCTCAGCAGTGACCGCGACTATTGGAGCGCTGACTTCGATTGGCTTAGATCACATGGATTATTTGGGTGATAATGTAGCAGCTATTGCCTCTGAAAAAGCTGCTATTGCACGCCCCCCTATGCGTTATTTGTGCGTAGGTATTAATGCAGCTAAGCAAACAGATGTATTAGCTGCTATTAAGACTACAGCTGACGCTCAAGTGCCTGTAATTATAGCAGAACTTGCTGATTTGGAGGCGCTAGCCAGTGTGTCTCTACCTAAAGTTTTGCAAACTCAATATCAGCAAGAAAACGCCTCTCTAGCTCTACTTATTGTAAAAAAATTAGAGTGGCAGCTAACTTCTCCCATAATTCAAAATGCATGGAAAAATCTACGTTTACCTGCACGCTTTGAGTCTATAAAATTAGCTAAAAAACCTGAATTTACTCTAATTGTTGACGGTTCACATAACCCGCAAGCGATTAGAGCGCTCATTGCTACTTGGCAATTGCATTACCCTGATATCAAGCCTACTTTGATTCTCGGTTTTGCAGAAGACAAACTGATTCAAGAAGTGCTTGAACTGATTGCTCCCCTCGCTTCTTCTATTATTTTAACCCCTTTGCACTCTCCACGTTCTTGGAACCCTCAATCCTACCTCGACATTCTTTTAGATATAAGGCAGATTAAACAAAACGAGATACAAGTATCGGTTGCTTCTACATGTCAAGAAGCTCTCAATCAGGCTTGTTCTCTAGCCAAACCTACTTTGTTAGCTGGCTCTCTTTTCTTGGTGGGTGAATGTTTAGCTCTTATTCAACAAACTCAACACTATTCTAGTTCTCAATAACTCTTTTCATGATAACTTCTCTTACTCGACGTTTTGCTTTAATTAATATTTTACTTGTAGTTTCATCTCTAGGTTTCTCACAGGCCATCAGCTTAGAGAAATCAATTGTTAAAATTGAAGTTTCCACAGAAAATTATGACTACAGCTTGCCCTGGTCTGCCCCTAGGTTTTCTGGCGGCATTGGCACTGGCTTTCTTATTGGTGAAAATCAATTCCTCACCAATGCTCACGTAGTCTCGAACGCAAGGCAAATACTCATTAGTTCACACAATGTTGATAAAAAATATACAGCAAGAATTAAATATATTGCCCATGATTGTGATTTGGCTCTCTTAGAGATTGAGGATTTTACTGATTTCGAAGATGTACCTGTGCTAACTTTCAAAGAGGTCTTACCCACTCTAGATTCAACAGTTAAGGTCATTGGCTTTCCTATGGGAGGTAATCGTATTTCAATTACCAAAGGCATTGTTTCTCGTATTGATTTTACGACTTATGTGCACTCAGGTGTTGATAGTCACCTCATCTTGCAAGTAGATGCGGCCATTAATCCTGGTAACTCTGGCGGACCAGCCTTCCAAGGCGAAGAGGTGGTCGGAGTCGCATTTCAAGGGTTAACTAGTGCTGACAATACAGGCTATCTCATACCTGTGCCTGTTATTAAACGTTTTCTCACTGATATTGAAGACGGTAGTTACGATGGTTATGTCGAGTTAGGTATTTCGTATTGGTCATTAGAACAAGATAAGCTTAGGGATTACTACAAAATTAAAGATAGCCAATCTGGTGTTCTTATTTCACAGGTGATGCCCCATAGCTCAGCTGACGGTATTCTAAAACCTGGAGACTTTCTGACCAAAATTGATGGTATCACTATTAGTAATACAGGATTCATTCAGCTCAAAGGCAATCCAGTGCCTCTCTATGAACTAGCCGAACGTAAATTTACAGATGATACTCTAGAATTTGAGCTTATTAGAGATGGTCAGCTCACAAAAGCTAACGTCACTCTCGATAGGCTCAAAGGTATGGATTTGTACAAGGTTATTTATGGTGAAAAACCTGCTTACTTATTCTTTTCTGGCTTAGCTTTTCAGCCTCTCAATCAGAACTCATTAGCTGCGCATAAGCTTAGCGACCCATCATTGCTACAGGCTTACAATCACCATTTGCAGTCAGATAACCCAGAAGATGAATTGCTCGCTCTTACCCATATTGAGAGCGATTTAAGTACTGCTTGGATCCAAGAGTTTAAGGGGGCTTTGCTACTCAAGGTAAACGATATTGATATCATTTCGCTCACTCAATTGCATGAAGTCATCCAAGAGCAATCTAAGATAAGTCCTCATCTACATTTTACTTTTTCAGGTTTTGATATGCCATTAATTCTCGACTCTAAAGATGCTCTACAAAATCATGAGCGTTTACTCAATAAGCTTAAGATGGCTCCTTTTTACTTTAATTCTTAATGATGCGTACTTTATTCACTTTACCTAGTCTGTTTCTAGCCTCATGTTTGAGCTTCTTGATTTGCATAACAAGTTGCCAACCTTTAGAAAATACTACCGCAACTGCTAATTCTGACGAGCCAGCAATTGGCTCTGTAACTATTACAGAGATAGGAGAAGGCAAAGATCATTTTACTAAGAGCTTTATTCGCATTCAATCAACAATCAAAGCTCCTTTAGCTCACGCACCCTGGCAGCTACCTAAACCTCAGAATCAATATGGGATGGGTGTTGTGCTGGAAAACGGCTATATTCTCACTTCAGCTAGTATGGTGGCTAATACCAGTTATATTGAGATTTCTAGCTCTGATGATTTGATTAAGGAGCAGGCTGTCGTCGTCGCTTGTGATTATGATAGCAATCTCGCTTTACTACAAAGCCAACTTGGCAAAGACAGTCAACTCAAGAGTACAGGTATTTCACTTAGCCAACCTATTACCAAAGATGATACCGCTCAAATTTGGCAATTAGAAAGTCAGGGCGAAACTCTTACAACTACAGCCACTTTCCAAAAAGCGCTCATGATTAGTACCCTTGAAGAAGCTGGCAGTACCCTAGGTTATCAATTCAAAGCTAGTTTACAGCGCTCATCTAATAGTTTCTGTTTACCTGTAATTAAAGATGAGCAACTCTTAGGTATTATGGTCTCTTACCGTGCTGACGAGCAACGCTGTACTTCTGTTTCTTTAGAGAGCATTCAGCGCTTTATTAGCACTTTTGAACAAAAAGGTGATTACGGTTTACCTCTACTTGGGTTTAATTTCAAAAATACACTCAGCCCCACCTACAGAGATTGGCTAAAACTACCTAATAATGAACAAGGGATTATTGTCACCAAAATTATTCCTAATAGCCCTATTGAGCAAGCTGGCATTCAAAAATATGATGTCATCACACATATTGCTGGTTTTGATATCGATTCAAAAGGCTATTTTGACCACCCTCAATACCCTAAGATTTTTTGGACAGCTCTCATTGAGCAAGCCTACCCCCAAGAACTTACTCTAAAAATGAAAGGGTATCGTCAAGGCCAAGCTGTAGAGTTTGATGTTCCTCTTAATCAAGATCTGAAGTCTGAGCAAAAAATCATTCGTAATTATTTTGAGGAAGACCCCTTATATTTTGTTTATGGTGGTTTTATTTTTCAGGAACTGAGCCTACCTTATCTGCGCAATGTTTATGGAGGCAAATGGTTGCAAAATATTCCTTATCAATACTTCACCTTGATTAATAATGAGTTGAGTGACTTGGCACCAGATTCAAAGCGTATTGTGGTACTCAGTCGTATTATCCCATCTCCTGCCACTCGAGGCTACACAGGCGTCGAAGGAAGTATTATCACTCATATTAATAATGAAAAAATTAGTGATATTCATAATTTGAAAGCTCAACTAACCTCTTCACCTCTTCTTGGCTCTTTAGGCTTACATAAATTAACCCTAGATCGAGAGCATCAGCTAAATGAAATTCTCGTCGATGTTCAAGGTGCCCAGCAAGTCAACATGGTATTGCAACAAAGAGGTTTACCTCTCTCTAATTTCTAAAGCACTCATCTCTCATTGAATATTCGCCAAAGCCTTAACAATTACAGCTTAGATGCTCCGTTGGTCATGGTTGTTTGGCTGAGCTTACTAAGTTATTGGTCAGAGGTAAACCTACCTTGGTGGTTATACCTATGGTTAGCTGTGATTGTCTGGGTAGCTTACACTTGGGATAGGCTTATTGACAGTTACCTACAACCTCAATTAGTCAATCCTGAGCATTCACTCCAATTCTCTCAACGTCATGCAGAGCACAAGCAACATCAAAAACTAATTTTTTGTCTACAAAGTGTTTTGGCGCCCTTTGTTTTGTGGGGGGTCATAATTCTACCTTACCAGTTTTGGTCATTTACCCCTGTTCTAGGGATGTTCTGTATCATTTATCTAGGCATTACTTATTTTGATAAAAAATGCCTTCACAACTTTAACTTTGTAGGAAGCTTAAAACACTTATTAGCTTCAGTGATTTTAATTTATGGGCTTTTTGCACTCATAAATAGCTATACAGAAACCAGTTTATGGCAACCTAGACTTCTCATGGTTGCAGCTATTGCCACCTATGTGTTTTGGCTAAATATGCGCTGCTGTGAGTACTGGTATCACAAACATAAAAAAACTAACACCAAATATCGATTAGGTTTAAAAATAGCTGTTTTGCTCTTATTGTTGTGCTTCTCCTATTTTTCAAACCATGAATTCATGGCAATTAAACTTCCATTCAGTTTTATTCTTATTATTATGATAACACTGAGCTCTTATTTATGTCTCCTGTTTAGCCCTTACCTTTGGATACAGAAACACCGTTTATTTTGGGCTGATATGTGTTTGATTCTCTATCCTTTTTTGATACTTCCTTTAACTCTTTTATAGTGTAGTTTGAATTTTTTATGAAAGTAGCCATTATTAGTGATATTCATGCCAACTTAGAAGCCTTAGAAGCTGTGTTGAAAGATATCAAATTACAGGGAATCAGTGAGGTTTTAGCCTTAGGTGATATTGTAGGTTATGGTGTAGATCCTTATGACTGTATTTCTTGTTTGCAACAACATAAAATTATGAGTGTTCAAGGAAATCATGACTACATGGCTGCTGCTAATACATACCCATCCACTATTAGTTCAATAGCTAAACAGTCGCTCGAATGGACACATAAATCTTTATCCAGTAAATCTAAAAAATACCTCATCAAACTACCCCTCATACATAGAGTCAGTGCCCAACTAGTCCTTACCCATGCCAGCCTCTATGAGCCAGAACAATGGCATTATCTCAAAGAAGGGCAACATGAGGTTATTGCTAATCATTTTTCTGGGCAAATGAGTTCTATTTGTTTTGTGGGTCATACACATATTCCTGGAATCATAAAAAAAGATAGTAAAAGTCAGAAAATTAGTTATCTCCATGATGTATCCATTAAACTAGATTTAGCTCAACAATATATCATTAATCCAGGCTCTGTGGGCTTCTCCAGAGACAAAGATTTACGCGCCAGTTATGTAACCATTGAACTTGATGATAAATA
>DGJT01000062.1 GCA_002387565.1 Akkermansiaceae bacterium UBA4589
TAGGAAACCTAATGAAAAAGCAAAACATAGCAAACCTGGCCCTTGGTTGACATTACCAGCCACAGTTAACCAAGAAGCTAAGACAGTTCAAGTTCAATTGCCTGAGAAAGCTCAGATCTATTACGTGAATTTAAAAGATGAACGTGGGCATATTATTTCATCAGTGGTAGTTGATTTAAACCCTTAAAATCACAGTATTTTCTATGAACATCACTTACTATCAACTCAAACAGTTATCCTTATATTTTATAGTAAGTATTTTATCTATCTCTGCTTTGCAGGCAGAAAAAGAAAAGCCCTTACCTAATGTATTAATCCTCTATGCGGATGATATGGGTTATGGAGATTTAGGGGTGCAAAATCCAGAGTCAAAAATCCCTACACCACATTTAGACCAATTGGCAAAAGAGGGAATGAGGTTTACAGACGGGCATTCGTCTTCGGGTATTTGCACACCAAGTCGTTATGCTCTGCTAACTGGGCGTTATCATTGGCGAGAATTTCATGGCATTGTAAAAGCTTTTGGTGAGAGTGTATTTACACCTGAATTAGTTACCTTACCAGAAATGTTGCAAAGTCAAGGGTACGCGACTGCATGCATAGGTAAATGGCATTTAGGTTGGGATTGGAATTCTATTCGCAAATCGAATGCCACTAATAAAGGTTTACATTTTGCGAATTATGATTGGAGCAAGCCAATTGCAGATGGCCCCTTAGCCCATGGTTTTGATTATTATTTTGGTGATAATGTGATTAATTTCCCTCCTTATGTTTGGATTGAAAATGACAAGGTCGTAGATGTGCCTGATACACAAATGAGTACTAAGAACTGGAAGCCTTTAAAAGAAGGAGGTTGGGAGTGCCGCCCAGGACCAATGATTACAGGCTGGGATCCTTATGAGGTATTACCTGAAATTACACGTAAGGCAGTGAGTTATATAGAAGGACGCAAAGAGCAAGATCAGCCATTCTTTCTTTATTTCTCTTTCCCATCACCACATGCACCTATTGTTCCGGCAGAAGAATTTGAAGGCAAGTCAGACGCAGGACCTTATGGAGATTTTGTGTATCAAACCGACTGGAGTTGTGGTCAAATCTTGCAAGCTTTGGAGGACAATGGTTTAGCCGATAATACGATAGTTATTTTTACGGCTGATAATGGGGCAGAACACTTTGCTTATCCACGTGCAAAAAAGTATGGACATTGGTCATCAAAGCCATTTAGAGGTTTAAAAAGAGATATTTATGAAGGAGGACATCACGTGCCATTTTTGGTTAAATGGCCAGCACAGGTAGAGGCTAACTCTGTATCTGATGCTCTTGTCTCACAAATAGATATCATGGGAACTATTGCCGCTGCTGTAGGGATTGAAGTGCCAGAAAAAGCAGCCTTTGACTCTTACAACTTTTTACCTGTATTGACAGGTGAGAAAGTTAAGGCCCGCGAGAGCATGGTGCACAATACATTTGAAGAGGCTTATGCTATGCGACAGGGCGATTGGGTGCTCATCAATGCTACAACAGGTAATCACAATGGAGGTAGAGCGAAACAGTTTGAGGTAGATAATGGCTATACAAAGCAAGCAAATACTCCAGTACAACTATATAATTTAGCAAAAGATCCAGCTCAAAAAGTAAATTTAGCAGAAATACACCCAGAAAAGGTCGAAGAGTTACAATCTCTTTTAGCTCAGATAAGATTTCAGTTATAATGAATTTGTTATATTGTCGCTTAGCACTATTATTAACACTCTGTTTCTATTTACAGGTTTATGCTAAACAAGTTACAGGCTTTCAGGTTTTTGAGAATAGTGATGGAAGTGATTTTGAGGCAAAGTCGTTTTATCCAAAATTTAGTTGGGATGTTGTGCCTCAATATTTTATGTTTGGCACTCATGATAGATTGTTAAAAGAAAAAGAGGTTCAATCTATTGCTCAAAGAACTGATTTTTTATGTATTGAAAAAGCTCATGGTATAAAGGAGTTAGGAGCAGCCGAGTTGGGGGCTAAGCATGAGGTGGCTGCCTTTAAAA
This sequence comes from Akkermansiaceae bacterium UBA4589, assembly GCA_002387565.1. Lineage (GTDB taxonomy): Bacteria > Verrucomicrobiota > Verrucomicrobiia > Verrucomicrobiales > Akkermansiaceae > UBA4581. Next base: position 2,034 of record DGJT01000062.1, read on the forward strand.
AAATCAAACCAGATATGAAGGTTTTGTTCTATTTTAATTCGGCGTATGCCTGGCCGTTCACCACTTATAATAAAGCATTTAAAGCTAGCAAAATTAATAAATATCCAGAGCTTAAAAGCTTTTTATTAAGAAACTCTAAGACAGGAAAGTTAGAAGACCGTCGAGGAGTTTATTTTTTTGATGTGCTGAACCCTAATTTTCGTGAGTGGTGGGTAGAGACAGTTGCTAAAGGAGTCCAAGAGACAGGTAGTGACGGAGCTTTTATCGATCAGATGCATGGATTTGTAATGAACCGCCCAGAAAAAAGGGAAGAGATTGAAACTGCCATGGGTAAGATGATGGCTTCTTTGAAAGAAAAGTTAGGTCCAGATAAAATATTGCTAGGTAATAATGCTCAACAAGATATAGCTAAAACTTCTTTTTCTTCGGTTGATGCTACCATGTTTGAGCATTATAATTACGAATTGTTAAGCAAAGAAAGTTTACTTGATGATTGGCAGCAAATGTTACGTATCGCTAAAGCAGGAAAAATATCTGTATTTCGCATAGGTGTAGAGTATGAGCCTTATGAAATCAAAAAAAATTGGTTTTTGAGCAAGTTTAGCTCTAAAGAAAAACAACTAGCTAATTTAGCTAAGCAAATGCTAGAGTACCATTTAGCCTGCTATTTAATTGGAGCTCAACCCTACTCTTATTTTCAATATGGTTGGGGATGGAAGCTTTCATCAGGTTCCCTATATGATTACCCAGAGATGCACAAACCATTAGGAGCACCTAAAGGTCCTTATATAAGACTGTCCGAGAACGGGTGGCAGTTTACTCGAGAATTTGAGCATGTGAGTGTATGGGTCGACACAGACAAACGTGAAGGAAAAATTACTTGGAGAAAACCATAGAAGTTATGTTTAGAACTAAGCACGCATAGTATTTGATTTTAATGTGGATGCTTAGTGGAATCGTGCAGTTTTTGCTGATGAATTTAATGAATATTAATTATTAAACTACTCTATTTCATAGATAGAAGAAGAGCAACAGTAAGTAGAAATAGAACTAAGTAAGCTATCAAACCTGAGATTCCTTCACGGTATGGGTTCTGGAAGTTTTTGCTCAAAAACGTTTAAAATAAGCTGAAATTGAGTTGCTAGATAGCCATTGCTTTTCGCTTGTATAATTATGGGTCTTTCATAGAATGGGTTCAATACTCGCATCCTATTTAATTCATAAAAAATGATAAACATATTAAAAATAGCAATAGCTTTAATAATTTTGGGGCAACTGTATGCCCAAGCAGAGGAGAAAAAAGAGACTTACTCTTGGACTTTGGGTTATACCCCAGATGAATCAATTATATTTAGTGAGCCAGTTAAAGGAAAGCCTTTGAAATTAGATTGCTTTTTCCCTGAAAACCATCTGCAAGGAGAGGCTAAGCCTTGTATTATCCTATTCTTTGGGGGAGGTTGGACAGGAGGTTCTACAGAGCAGTTTTATGGGTTTAGTAAATATTTTGCATCAAGGGGCATAGTGGCTATAGCTGCTGAGTATCGCACACAGAAAAGTCATAAAGCGACGCCAAAAAATTGCGTAGAAGACGGTAGAGAGGCTATACGTTATGTCCGTGCTAACGCAAAGGAGTTAGGAATTGATCCTGATAAAATTATTGTAGGAGGAGGTTCTGCAGGAGGTCATGTGGCTGCCGCTTGCGCTATGTGTCCTAAGATAGATGCTAACCCACAAAGTCCTATATCTAGTATTCCTAATGCATTAATGTTATTTAATCCTGTCTATAATAATGGAGAGGAGGGTTATGGGTACAGCCGCGTGAAAGAGTACTGGCAAGATATATCTCCGTACCACAATATAGTTGCAGGCTTGCCTCCAACTATTATATTTTTTGGTGATAACGATAAGTATGTTTCAGTTGCTGTGATTAATGCTTTTCAGAAAAAAATGGAAGAGCAAGGTAATAAGTCAGAAACTTATATATATCTAGATCAAGCCCATGGTTTTTTTCACATTTCAAAAGGTGGCAGGAAAATGTTTGAAGATGTGCTGACAAAAGCTGATGCATTTTTGGTAAAAAACAATTACCTAACAGGTGATGACCATGTCCTAGAATGGACGGCAGCTGCTATTGAAAACTTCAAGGCGCAGAAGTAATTTCACCTTGCGTCAAATATAGCTGATATCTTTTAAATTAGCTTGCATTGTAGAGAGCTTTTTTGAAGAGTAGTTGCATCATGATGTTTTATGTGAGCAATGAAGAAAACAACCTAGATACTTGGGGGGATAAAGAGTCATTAGCTCATTTAGTCAAAGAAGTCTCAGATCTACTTTCTGATTCTGGCTCACTATCCGCATCTAAAGATTTTGAGTTTCGCCCCCAGCAACAAGAAATGGCAAAAGCCATTACTGAGCAGCTCATCGCAGGCGAATCTTTGCTGGTAGAGGCAGGCACGGGTGTAGGTAAATCATTAGCCTACTTATTACCTGCTATTACCTATGCCAAAGAAACAGGTCGTAAATGCTTGATTTCGACACACACCATTAATTTACAAGAGCAGTTGATGTCTAAGGATATCGTACTTGCGCAAAAAATCCTCAAGGCTGACGACCTCAATGTCGCTTTGCTCAAAGGTAGGCAGAATTATCTCTGCCCTCAGCGTTTGGCTAAAATTTACCAACAAGGCTCAGATTTATTCAGTAAGGCAGAAGCCCGAGCCGAAGTAGAGCGTATTTGGGAATGGGCAGAACATACGAAAACAGGTACACGCTCAGAACTTGATTTTTCTCCTTCATGGCAGTTGTGGCAACAAATTTGTAGTGAGCCAGGTGTTTGTACAGCTCAGACCTGTGGTAAGCATAGCCATTGTTTCTATCAAGAGGCCAAGAAGCAAGTGTTGCAAGCGGATGTAGTAATCCTCAATCATGCTTTACTTTTTAGTTTGATGGCTGAGCTAGATGTAGATGCACCACAAGAAGGGTTCCTCTCGCCTAACGACTTTCTAATTATTGATGAGGCTCACACCATTGAACAAGTGGCGTCCAATCACTTGGGTATACGCGTTTCACAAGGAGCGATTAAATATCAGCTTCAGCGTTTGGTGCAAGGCAAGAGTAAGAAAGGCTTGCTCAAGACCTGTGAGGCATCATCAAACGCGTTTAATTTAGTTGATGAGTTAGAAAAAGATATCGATGCTTTCTTTGAGAGCGTTAAGGAAAAATTACCTAAAAATGCCAACAGCTTTCAGCGTGAATTTAGAATTGAAGAAGTTAACTGGGTGCCTGATATTTTGAGCAACAACCTCAATGCTCTTGTGGTAGAGCTTGATAAGATTCAACGACCACTTAACGCTAAAGAGCATCCATGGAAATTAGAAGTGCTAGAACTAGCACGCAAAATACAATCCATGGCAAACAATATAGAGTCGTTTCTTGAGCAAGACCGTATTAATTGGGTCTATTGGATTAACCCAGGCTCAGGAGAGGCGGCCAGTTTGTCGCTAGAGGCAGCGCCTATTGATATGAGTCCTATTTTGGGGCAGTTGCTTTTTGGTGAGGATAAAACTTCTATTTTAACTAGCGCCACATTGAGTACGGAACCTGATAATCTCAACTACTTTGCTCAGCGCGTAGGTGCATATGAGGTGAAGCAGCTTAAAGTGGGCAGCCCTTTTGATTATGAATCCAATATGCAGGTCAAAGTGATCCAATCAATGCCAGAACGCAACGATAGAGAGCATTTTGAAAAAATGGTGTACTGGATCAAAGAGGCTTTAGATTGGACGCAAGGCAAGACTCTTGTGCTATTTACCAGTTATGCGATGATGAATAAGGTGCAAAAAGAATTAGAGCCCTATTGTAAGAAGAAGGGGTGGGCTCTGCTGCATCAAGACTATCATGCTAATCGCAGACAATTACTTGAGGACTTTAAATCTGATACGAACAGTGTTTTGTTGGGTACAGATAGTTTTTGGACGGGAGTTGATGTGCCTGGAGAGGCCTTAAGTCAGGTGATTATTACTCAGCTACCTTTCACTCCTCCTAGTCACCCAATTACAGAGGCTAAGCTGCAAGCTATGGAGGCTAATGGCAAAAATCCATTTATGCATTATTCGGTGCCTGAGGCCGTGCTTAAATTCAGCCAAGGGATTGGTAGGCTCATCAGAGCTAAGAGCGATAAGGGTATTGTTACGGTTTTAGATAGCCGAGTGGTGACTAAGCGTTATGGCAGTTTTTTTCTTAAGGCCATGCACACGACTAACATTGATAAAATTACGTAAGAACAGTGATCTGAATGTTTTTTAAAAAAAGTGTAGAAAAATTATAAAAAATACTTGCTTCTTAAGAAAAGATAGATTAGAAACCTCGTCCCATGGCTAAAAAAAGTTGGATAGCAAGAAATAAGCGCAAAGAAGCAACAGTAGCGAAATATGCTGAGCTTCGTCGTCAGCTTAAAGAAGAGAAAGATTATATTGGTTTGAGCATGTTACCACGTGACTCGAGTCCTACACGTTTAGTGAATCGTTGTGCAATTACCGGTCGTAGACACGGTTACTTACGTCGCTTCAAAATGTCTAGGATTACATTTAGAGAATTAGCTTCATCAGGAATGATTCCTGGCGTGACTAAGTCTAGTTGGTAATTTGATAAACTATTTATCACTTAGGTGATAAATAATAATCTAAACTTAAAAATTTTGTGCTTGTTTCAAGTGCAAAATTTTTGCTATTTTGGAACAAATGCCGCTTTACGAATATATTTCCGAAGAAAGTGACGACGCGAGTCGAAGTTGCCCTGCCTGTAGGCGGGGATTTGAAATTAGAAGGCAAATTGAACAAAGCCCTCTAGAAAAATGCCCACTGTGCAAACATCCAGTGAAAAGACTCATTAGTAGAGTCAGTAGTCCTAAAATTGCTAAACCTTTGAATGTAGCTGATGCTAAATCAAAAGGTTTTACCATTCTCGAAAAGAGAGATGAAGGGGTTTATGAAAAACTCTAATCACCAGTATATATTGAAAGTAAGTTAGCTTTCCTCCCGCATTAAATGAACGATTTATTTTTACAAGTTTTAGCTGCAAGCGAGATTCCCACAGAGGGCCCAGCGATAAAGACAATTATATGGTACACACTAGGTATTGTATTGTTTTTGTATTTTAATGCTATGTTTGTAGCATCAGAATTTTCTTTGGTACAAGTAAGAGATAGCCAGCTAAAAGAAGCTAGTGATTCTCAAAGAAAGCTAGCAATCAAGGCCTTATCTTTTAAAAGAGAATTAGATGGTTATCTGTCTGCCACACAATTAGGTATTACGATTTCTTCCATTGTTTTAGGTATGTTGGGTGAGCCATTAGTTTTTAAATTAGTGGCTCCTCCATTAAGCCAGCTTGGACTACCAGACAAAGTAGTCCATGTTACTTCATTTACCTTGGCCATGTTTATATTTACCATGTTGCATGTTGTGTTAGGTGAATTAGTACCTAAATCATTGGCAATTCGTAAACCAGTAAAGACCATCCTAGGTTGCACTCAATTTTTGTATGTTTTTTATAAATGCAATTATGCTTTTTTAAACGTATTAAATAAAATTACAGATTGGATTCTCCTCGTATTCTTTAATGTACCAAATATAGGTCATGAAAGAGCGCATAGCTCACGTGAGTTAGCTCACTTAGTAGCTGAAAGCCAACAACAAGAAGAGCTCACAGAGATGGAAAGTAGGATTTTGCACAAGACTTTAAAGCTCAATGATCGTACAGTTAGAGACATCATGGTGCCTAAAAGTGAAGTCATGACTATTAATGTTGAAGCACCCTTAGAGCATAGTATTCAGTTGGTGACTAAACAAGAGCATACTCGTTTCCCATTAGTAAGAGGGCATTTAGAGAACAGTCTTGGTTTTGTGCATGTCAAAGACTTGTTACGTTTAGCAAATGAGAAAAAAGAAATTAATTTTCAAAAGATTGCCCATCAGCTACGTGTGGTATCTGAGATGATGCCATTGGACTCACTATTAAATTTTATGTTAAAACATAAGACACAACTAGCCTTGGCTGTCGATGAGTTTGGTAACACGACGGGATTGGTCTTTTTGACCAATGTGATGGAAGAACTAGTTGGGGACGATATCCAAGATGAATTTGATAATAACGAAGAAGAAATTACAAAACTAAAAAATGGAGAGTACCTCATTGCGGGTTCAGCTTCGCTTGATGAAGTAGAAGAAGCCTTAGGTGATATTATTTTAGATAGTTCCGACGTGAGCACAATAGGAGGTTACATCACCCAAACTTTAGAAAAATTACCTGACATTGGTGACCAAGTTGAGATTCAAAATTACGCAGTTATCGTAAATGGTACTGATGGTAAAAAAGTCACCCAACTACAGTTCTCCCCAATCCCTCTACCCGAAGCCGAAATCGAATTAGCCAAAAAAAATTAGTGAGCACACAAATTTCTATAGTTCCAACCGAAAATCCTTGGGCACATGTTGAGCAGCAGGATTGGAATAGTCATGTGTGGCAACTTAAAAATAGCATTAAGGACTATCGTTCGTTAGCCGCTCTCATGGAGTTGACTGAGGATGAAAAACAAGGTGTATTAGAGACGGGTGGGAAGCTAGCTATGGCGATTACACCGTACTTTTTTAATCTCATAGATAGGCAAGACCCAGAATGCCCGATTCGCAAGCAGGTGATTCCTCGAATCCAAGAAACTCAATATTCAGCAGAAGAACTTAGTGACCCTTGTGGCGAGGATAGCGATATGCCAGTTCCTGGTTTAGTGCATCGTTATCCAGATAGAGTTTTGTTCTTGGTGACGGATAGGTGTGCTAGTTACTGTCGTTACTGTACCCGTAGTCGTGTGGTTTCAGGAGTAGGCGAGCAGAAACTAGAGCTCCAATGGGAGCAAGCTTTTAAATATTTAGAGGAGCACACAGAAATTAGAGATGTATTACTCTCAGGTGGTGATCCGCTCTTACTTTCAGACGCCAAATTGCTTAAAATTTTGCACCGCTTACAAGCTATTGAGCATATCGAGTTTATTCGTATCGGTAGCCGAATTCCTATTTTCTTGCCACAGCGTATTACTTTAGAGTTTGCCCAAGAGCTTAAGAAAATCCAACCGCTGTTTATCTCTATTCACACGAACCATCCCAAAGAACTCACATCAGAGGTCAAGCAGGGTCTAGATCGTTTAGTGGAGGCAGGTGTGGTGCTAGGCAATCAGAGTGTGTTGCTAAAAGGTATTAATGATGATGCCAACATACAAAAAGAGCTCATCCATCAGTTGCTAAAATTTAGAGTGCGACCTTATTACCTCTATCAGTGTGACCTTATAGAAGGCTCAAAGCATTTTAGAGTCGATATGCGCAAAGGTATGAATATCATGCAAGAGTTGCGCGGTCACACTACAGGTTACGCTGTGCCTAACTATGTCGTTGATGGTCCTGGAGGAGGAGGCAAAATTCTTATTAACCCTTCTTATTTTTTAGGTGAAACCGACACCCATTATCAGCTCAAAAACTATGAAAATGAGCTGTATGAATACCCAAAAATTTAAGATGATTTAGAAAAGTTAGATTTTAGTGCTTTTTGAATACACAGTGTTATTATCAAGTTTGAGATAGAAAATGATTGAGTTTTAAATCATCTTGCCCTATTTTTTTTCTGATGCCGTCCTCAAACACTAGCAAACCAAAAACAGCAATACGCAAAGCGGAAAAGCTTGTGGATAGTATGTTGTTTGCTGAGCGTTCATGTATGTTAGATTTGAGTAAGTCATTACATGAAAAAAGCTTGTCATACCCACAGTTTTTTCTTCTCACTTATTTAGCTAATGAAGATTACCTTACCATGAGTAAGATAGCTAAAAAAATGAACCATACAACAGCGGCAACAACAGGTCTTATTGATCGATTAGAAAAATTTGCTTATGTGAAACGCTTCAACGCCATAGAAGACAGAAGAAAAATCTGTGTTCACATCACTAACAAAGGCAAAAGAGCTATCAATGAACTCAAAAAAGAGGTCATTGATAATCTTGCTAACTTGTTGAGTGACTAACCATAAAACTTTACCAACTCCCTACCATGAATACCTTAATTGATAAAAACGACCCTGAAATTGTAGATAAAGTAACCCAACTTTGCTCCGCTATCCTCGAAAATGACGGCTACAAAGCTTGCTCATCAAAAATTGATGCTTTTCTCAATGACGATGCTGCTCGCGCTCAATTTGAAGAAGTCCAAAAAAAGGGTTCAGAGCTTGAGCAACAACAACAAGCAGGTATGCAGCTTGATCCAGAAGCTATCCAAGAGTTTGAAATATTACGTGATAAGTTAGAAGACACACCAGCTATCACAGAATTCTTTGAAGCCCAAAGCAGCCTAAAAACTTTCCATCAAAATGTAGCTCAACACGTCGAGCTAACTCTTCAACTTGGCAAGCTTCCAACTAAGGAAGACTTCGTCGAGCAAACAGGGTGTTGTGGAGGCGGTTGTGGATGCGACTAATAATTGGCTATTTGCTGTCAATTTTTAGCAGACATGGCTCAATCAAAGCTGTCGTAGTGCTCGAGATTCTTTAATCACTGCGCTCTACGTTCTTTTCATGAGCCACATCTATCTAAAAAGCATATGCATTTTGACGAGCAACTAACTCAATTATCATTAGTTAATTTTTCTTCTAAAATCACTTACTTTCTCAACGTTTTATCGGTTTAGTTAACTCATATTAAAGTTAATTTTTTATATTGACGAGCAACCCATCCAATTATAGTTAGCTAATCCAGCTGAATAATTCTTAACTAAAATTTACTATGAGCAAAAAAGCAGTAAAACCAGCTATTGGCGAGCCAGCCCCTGAATTCACCCTAAGTGTTATTGGAGGTGAATACACAGAAGAAACTCAAATCAGTCTCAAGGATTTTAGAGGTTCAAAAGTATTGCTCTATTTTTATCCTAAGGACAACACGCCTGGCTGCACCACGCAGGCTTGCGCTTTGCGTGATGATTGGACTGAGGTTGAAGCAACAGGTCTAAAAGTATTTGGGGTAAGCCCAGATAAGATTACGAGTCATGAAAAATTCATTGCCAAGCAATCTTTGCCATTTCCTTTGATTAGCGACCCAGAAAAATCTTTAGCTGCTGATTACGGTGTATGGGTGGAGAAATCCATGTATGGTAAATTTTATTTTGGTGTAGAGCGTAGTTCATTTCTTATAGACGAAGAAGGTAAGCTCGAAGCTATCCTTGAAAAAGTAAAACCTAAAGAGCATTTAAGCCAAGTCTTAGCCCTTTTAGATAAGTAAGGCTATGCCTGAAATGACTCCATCTAAAATTCAGTCTATTTTAGACGAGAAAGGGGTCATCCCTAGTCGTAAACTAGGTCAAAATTTCCTTGCAGACAAGCAAGCTGCCTCTTGGATAGTTGATCAACTTGATTTGACGCTTGAGGATACGGTAGTAGAAGTAGGGCCAGGAACAGGTGCTCTCACAGAACATATTGTAGACAAAGTAGGCCGACTGATACTCATTGAATATGACGCACGTTTAGCTGAATACCTTACGGCACGTTTTGCAGACGATGCGCATGTAAATGTGATTCATATAGATGCCGCTCGTTTTGATATAGGTAAGCTCTATGCCTATCCTAACCTTAAATTTATTGGGAACTTGCCCTACAGTGCAGGTGGAGCGATTGTTAAGAGATTTTTAAGCCACCCTACACCTATCAATGTGGCTGTTTTAATGTTTCAAAAAGAATTTGTGGATAGGATGAAAGCGACTGCGGACATGGGTACTAAAGCTTATGGCGTCTTAAGTTTGCGTATGCAACTAGACTGGGACATAGAAGAGCTCAAAGTCTTGCCTCCTGAATGCTTTTTACCTGAACCTGTGATTGATTCAACGGTGGTAAGATTCACGCCAAGAAAAGACAAAGGAGAGCTCTACGAGGGACTCAATCGTTTTGATTTTGATAGGCTCATTCGTGTTGGTTTTGCCCAGCGTCGCAAACAACTGAAAAAACAGCTCAAAAATGAGGAGATACCAAACTGGTCTGAACTCATGGAGAGTTTAGGGCATGAGCTGACAGTAAGAGCAGAAGAACTAAGTTTAGAGCAATGGTTGAAGCTCACTCGTTATGTGAGTACAGCCCATTTATCAATAGAGCCGCAAGCACAAAAATCTGATGAAGTTTTAGACGTTGTCAATGCTGAGGATGAGATTATAGGCACCGCCACAAGGGCTGAAATACATGAGAAAAATTTAGCTCATCGTTCCGTGCATATCTTGGTTTTTGATAAGTATAAAAGGGTTTATTTACAGCAAAGATCAAAATTTAAAGACACACATCCACTAGCATGGACATCTAGCGCTTCTGGGCATATTGATGCTGGTGAGAGCTATGAAAATGCAGCCATACGCGAGCTAGAAGAAGAGCTTTCATTAGAAGTTGAGTCAACTAGTTTAACTCAAATTGGTCATTTACCTGCGTCTGGCGCAACAGGTTCCGAAGAGCTTAGAATCTATGCTATTCAATATACAGGACAACCGGTCTGGAACTGTTATGAAATAGAAGCTGGACGTTGGTTTGATATTGAGACAGTCAACGCATGGTTGGACAGTGACCACGGCAAGGTAGATTTTGCAGGTGGTTTTGCGCAAGTATGGGCTGCTTTTATAGCAAAAATTTAGCGAATGACTTTTTATATTTATTACGTATAAATATAAAAAACACTTGATAGTACTTGAGCTGAGGCATATTTTATTAATTATGATGACTTACAAAAAACAGGCATTTAGCTTAATAGAGCTAATTGTTACAGTTGTCATTATAGGTGTTTTAACAGCACTTACTGTCCCTAGGATTCAACATATTCAAAGCAAGGCTGAATTCAATGTTATAAAGACAAATGGCAAGATTATGGGCAAAGCTCTAGCTCAATTAAAGGTTATAGGCGCTGACCTTAATCAAGATAGAATTTTGGAGTCTGTTAAATTAGTAGATTTAACTCGTGTAAACGGAGTTTTTGTTCAGATACTTAATAATTACGCAGGGTTAAAATCATAGCTATCAAGTATTAACCCTGATATTGAAATCTACCTAGAAAGTGACACAGATATACTTGATTTAGATTCAGATCAGTATTTTGCTATGACTAATGGAGTCGCTTATGATACAGAGAATAATGATGAATCACGCGAACCGGATATCTTTTATTTTAACCTGAGTGGCAGTTATATAGGTGATGCAGGTAATGCAGTTCAAGCAGTGGCTGCCATACCTGGAAATACAGCAACCTCGAATCTAAAGTCAGGTGAAATTAATGTGATTAACGATACAAAAGAAGAAGTATCAGGCCACACAGCAGCTAAACTTTAGTCAATGATTTTAAGCCTTTGATTAAGGCTGTAGATGCCAATTATCGACTCGATGCTGAAAGCGTTCAATGGCAACAGCTTTGCCTGTATCACTATCCACAGTTATACAGACTCCACATAAGAGCACGGGGCCTTTGGCTACAGGAAACTTGGCATGCAATGCAGTTTTAAAGCGCCTAACCACAGGTTCAATTTCTCTGCCTAAAATAGATTCAATAGGTCCACACATACCCGCATCCGTAAGGTAGCCTGTACCATTGGGAAAAATACTTTCATCAGCTGTTTGCACATGAGTATGGGTGCCGACAACTCCAGAGGCTAAACCATCCAAACAACGCCCCATACCTATCATTTCGCTCGTTGTTTCAGCATGAAAGTCTAAGAAAATAATAGAGACACCTTGCTCGCGTAGTTCTTCTACTTTTTGGGTAACGAGAACAAATGGGTTTTCTAAAGGCGGCTGCATGAAAGTACGTCCTTGCGCGTTGAGAATAGCCACCTTGCCAAATGGGTAATCTAAGATGACGCAACCACTACCAACCGTGCCTGTAGGGTAATTAAGCGGTCTTAAGATGCGAGGTTCTTTATCGAGGTAGGCCATCAGCTCATGTTGATCCCACACATGATCACCGGTGGTGATAACATCTGTACCTGCAGCAAAGAGGCTCTTGGCTATTTTAGGGGTGATACCTCTACCTCCGGCAGAGTTTTCGCCATTAACAATAGTCACATCAGCTTTAAATTGCTCTTTGAGTTTGCTGAGTTGTTGACGCAGTGCACGTCTACCAGGTTGCCCTACGACATCGCCAAAGAATAGTAAATTGATATGAGCCATAGTTTTGTGAAATGATAAAGCTTGAATAGTTAGCTGAATGTATTCATACAAGAAAAGTATGGAAAACTCAAATAATCCTTCACAAAACTTGCAGGAGCTTATCTTTAGTTTGCTGTTACCTATTGTGGCTCTGACGAAACTCAGTCAAACTGGAGATGAGATTTGGCATTTAGGACCAAAGGTAGGTTTAGCTGTAGCTCTTGCGCTACCTATTGGTTACGGTATATATCACTTTATCAAGACGCGTAAATTTAGTATGATGAGTATGCTCGGTTTAGTTTCTGTTTTGGCCACTGGGCTTATTACTATTTATTTATGGAATGAAGATGGATCAGTTAAACCTGAAGCACCATTGCTCTTTGGCTTAAAAGAAGCCTTGATACCTTTTATTTTAGGTTCAGCTATTTTATTAAACTCACAATTGTTTAAGAGTTTATTTTATCAACCAGCTTTATTTAATATCAAACTCATAGAAGAGCAGGTAGAAGCTAAACAGCAGCAAGTGAATTACGCCAGAGCATTGAAAATGAGTGTGATGATATTTGCAGGTTCATTTTTTATTAGTGCGACCCTTAATTGGTTTGTAGCTCAATATTTTTTAAGCAGTATAGATTATAATGCTGCAGATAGTTTAGCTCTGTATAATGCAGCTATTGCCAAAATTACAGGCTGGGGTTTTGTCGTTATAGGAGTGCCTGCGATTATCATTTCTTGCTTAGCTTTATGGTATTTAATCCAACAATTAAAGAAAGTCACAGGCTTAAATGTAGATGATATTTTACATGCTCAAGAAGCCAAAAAATAAGTCATAATGAAGTTATTTGTCATTACATGTTTATGCAGTGCGTTAGGGTTAATAGCTATTCAAGCGCAAGAACCTCAAACTACTAACTCTTCTTCAAGAAGCAGGAACAGTAATAAGCCATCATCATTAGCTGGCTTGAACTATTATCAATCTAAGGCACAGATTACAGAGGCTTCAATCGTACTTATTCTTTTACATGGCTACAACGCTCCTGCTAATGATTTAGTATCGATAAGTAAAAAATTATTTTACCAGCAAGAATATAGATACTTGGAGCGCTACCTGAGTTGCTTGTACCCTATAGGTCCGATGGAGACTTACGAAGGAGGCATGGCATGGAGCGAGTTAAACGGAGAAGGTTTTGTGCGTTCACAAGCTAAACTGCAATCTTTTATTAAGGCAGTTCATCAGATCAATCCTACAGCAAAAATAATAGTAGGAGGCTTTTCTCAAGGAGCCATTATGACACTCAATCTTATGGCCAAAGAAATAGAAGCGATTAATGCTTATGCACTTTTTGCGCCAGCCAACATGATGTTATACAAACCCAAAGGGCTTAAGGTAAAACCCGTATTTATGACTCATGGACGTCAGGACAAGGTTTTGAGATTCAGCGAGAGTCTATCGATAAAACGTTATCTAGAGGGTAAAAACTACCCTATAACATGGGTGCCACATGAGGCAGGCCATATCATGGAAGCATTATCCCTCAAAAAATTCAACCTCTTTATAAAAGGCCTGTTCACACAAGAGGAGCACGACGCACTTCAAGAGAAATATCAAGTTGAAAAATCCGCTGTAGAAAATACAGAGAATTTCTAAAATCTTCTTCCTGGCGCGCGTTTTTTGCCTTTTTTGCCCATGCCACCCATGAGCGCTTGTAGTTGAGCAGGGTCCATATTAGCTATATCTGGCATGCCTCCACCCATGCCTCCCATAGCTCCCATCATTTGCTTCATTTTACTTTGAGAGCCAAACATTTGTTTCATTTGATTGAATTGCTTGAGCAGTTGATTCACCTGCATCAGTGAGGTTCCTGACCCCTTGGCAATACGCTCACGGCGCGAAGGCTTGAGGATCTCTGGTTGGCTACGCTCTTGCTTAGTCATAGAGAGCACAATGGCTTCCATATGTTTGATTTTTTTATCATCCATGCCAGCGGCGGGCAGCTGAGCTTTCATTTTATTCATGCCAGGAATCATGCCCATGAGGCCTTCGAGAGGACCCATGTTCTGCATCATTTTAAGCTGCTCAAGAAAGTCATTAAAATCAAATTGACCTGACTCAAGGCGTTTGGCAGTTTTTTGTGCCTGTTCCTCGGTAATGGCTTCTGCTGCTTTTTCAACCAGTGATACCATGTCGCCCATGCCAAGGATACGGTCAACTAAGCGTTTAGCATCAAAGGCCTGCAAATCACCTACTTTTTCGCCTTCACCAATAAACTGAATAGGCTTGCGTGTGACTTGAGTGACGGATAGTGCAGCACCACCGCGAGCATCACCATCGAGTTTAGTGAGGACAAGCCCTGTGACAGCGACAGCCTTATCAAAAGATTCAGCAACAGAGACCGCTTGCTGACCTGTGGCACCATCAACCACAAGTAAAGTTTCTTGTGGTTGAATCAGAGCATGGACATTCTGTAGCTCCATAATAAGACTTCCATCAATTTCTTGGCGACCTGCTGTATCAAAAATAACCAAGCTGCTAGCTTGTTGCTTACTCCAATCTAGAGCGAGCTTAACTGCTTGCGCTACATCTGTCATACCTGCTGGAGGGCAGAAGCAAGGCACATCAATTTGTTTAGCTAGAGTTGCGAGCTGTTCAATAGCTGCTGGACGGTACAAATCACAGGCAACGAGTAGCGGCTTTTTGCCCTGTTTTTTATAAAAATGAGCGAGCTTAGCGGCTGTCGTGGTTTTACCAGCACCATTGAGACCACAGATGAGAAAGTGTGCAGGAGGAGCTAGACTGATTTCTTTATTATCATGAGACAAAAGAGCAATAAGCTCATCACTAAATATCTTAACAATTTGCTCACCTGGCTTTATGCTCTTGAGAACCTTTTCTCCCAGAGCTTGCTCCTTGATTGTCGCAATCAGAGTCTTAACCACGCTGTAGGCAACATCGGCTTCGAGTAAAGCCACTCGAATTTGCTGCAAAGCATCTGCAATATTTTTTTCTGAGAGCTTACCTTGTCCACGCAAAGTTTTGAATACGCCCTCGAGTTGATCTCCTAATTGATTGAACATAATAATTTTTCCTGCGCTAGCTATAGCAAAGCCTTACTAAAAAGTCAAAATGAGACCTATAAAATAATATCACAAATCAGCCTTTTGATTTTTAACCATTAGATCAGGCAAAGAAAGCTGAAAACAGTAATGCAAGATTGACTAGCGAGGTGCTTAAGCCTTAAGCTGGAGCCATGGTTGAAGCCAAAGAAATTCTTATTGATTATCTACAAGACTTACAAGATAATGGACAGACCCATGTGAGCATCGAGCCTGAAGCTCGTGAGATACTCATGCAGTGGTACAAAGCAGGCAAAAAGAATAAAAAAGCAGGGCAAAATCAGCAGCAAGAAACGGCATTAGTTGAGCTAGATAAACCTCTCTTTGCTGAGTCTGCTAAAAACACACAAAAACCTCAATTAGTACAAGCAGCAAAAACTCCATCAGCTGTAAAAGCTCCGTCTCAACCAGAAGGCTCACAGCCGCAACCAGCAACCAAGCCAATCAATTACCTGTTTGCCCTACAAGCGGCTCAACCTAATTTGACATGGACGGAATCGACTTACCAGCCCTCTGCTCAATTGGTCATCATTACAGAAAAACCCCAGACCGCAGAGCAGTGTAAAAAATTAACTCAAATTTTAGCAGCTATGGGGCTAAAGGTTGATGAGGTCAGTATTGCCTCACTCTACAAACAGTCACAAGCTGTGATAAACGATGAATATACCAATCTCAGTATAGGTTTATTAGCACAAGAACTGCAAAAGCATCCGCATGAGTTAATTCTCGGTTTGGGAGAAGGTTTGCTAAAGTCATTTGAACATTTAAAAAATGACTACAGTATAGCTACACAGATGAGCTCTACCCTTATAGATTTAGAGAGCTTAATAGCCCGAGATGACGACCTGAGCATCAAACGTCAATTCTGGGAAAGTATGTTAGAGGTCATGAATAGCCTTAAGCTTCCTATATCACAAAAACAGCAAAGCTATTTTAGTTAAAGCTAATTAACAGCTATTGGAGCTTATGTGTATGATAATGGTGCTGGTAGCGTATTTTTAGTTGTGGCTCCTGAGCCATCAAGTGTGGCTTTATTAGCACTAGGTTTAACTAGCTTAGCCTTTACTAGAAAACTCAAGGCTTAAGTTACCTAAATAATAACTAAATAATAATTTGATAAATTTATTTAACGCAAAGCCTACTTCTTGATTGAAGTGGGCTTTTTTGTATTTGCAAAGAAAAGCCCCTAAACAGTAGAGAATTGTTGCTGCTGAGCTAGATATTGACGTGCGGTAATCCCTGTAATTTTGCGGAATTGCCTACTGAAATAGTTACTATCATTAAAGCCCACACAAAAAGCAATTTCAGTAATAGTCATGTCAGTGCTGCGCATCATTTCCATGGCTCTTTGAATGCGCAAGTGAATTAGGTATTCAATAGGTGATTGGTGAGTGGCCTTGCGAAAGACGGTAAGCAAATTGCTTTTAGACATATTAGCAATAGAGGCAAGCTCCTTGAGTTTCCAGTCCTTGTCATAAGAGTTTTCCATAGCTCCGATGACATTACCCACTCTTATGAGAGCCTGTGACTCGATACTGCTACCTTGGGTGTAGGAACGTGAGAGGTAAGTGATGATTTCTAGCAGCTTAGATCTGAGTGCTATTTCATAGCCTGCCACTTTTTGCTCACATTCTAATTCCATGTCACTACTTATTTTGTTGAGGTAAGCAAGGGCTATTTGCTCTACATGCAGGCGGCTATTGAATTTGTGTTCATTGCGGTAATGCGGCTCTAAGACAAACATAGCGCAATAACCAGGCATGCGGCGCAATTCATTTTCTGGCAAGTTAAGCTCTTTAGGGTTGTACATGATGTTAATGAGCTCAAGGTCTTGGCGGCTATGAAAAAAGTGTTTTTGATGGCCTTGGAGGAGAAATATATCGCCTGCAGCAATAGGCAAATCTACCCCCTCTAAGCACTGTACAGCTTGACCTTGAGTCACAATGACTAACTCGCAAAAATCATGACTATGCTCTACCTTTGTTAAATCATGAGGGTGTGAAGGTTCTTTGCTGCTACTAGTTTTACTGCGTCTAATAGTAATGGGAAACCCAGTTAATCCAAAATAGTGTGAGCCTTTTGCAATGATAGAGTTCATAAGTAGAGATATTGGGTGCAGAGTTATTTTATAGTGCTAATTTAATTCTAATAGCTATCTATAATATTAATCAAGGCTAATTATAAGCTGAAAATTACAGGTTGGGATATAATGCTTATATATTAGCATATAATCTAGGACAAGGAGCTTAAACTATGCTAGATTAAATAACATTAACTTTTAAATTATGAATCAATACTTTCCTAATATCCCTCAAATTCAGTACGAAGGCCCTCAATCTAAGAACCCACTTGCTTTTAAGCATTACAATCCAGACGAAGTTGTTGCAGGCAAAACGATGAAAGAACATCTGCGTTTTGGCGCTGCTTACTGGCATGTGATGCGCAATGAACTAGGCGACCCATTTGGAGCTGGCACAGCACTTATGCCTTGGGATGATAACTCTGATAGTTTGCAGAATGCACTTGGTCGCATCCCAGTTTTCTTTGAGTTTCTTGATAAAATCGGCATTGATTACTATTGTTTTCATGATCGTGATATTTCACCAGAAGGTAGCACGCTCGCTGAAACACATACTAATTTAGTCGCTGTAACTAATGAACTTGAAAAATACCAAAAACAAACAGGTAAAAAACTACTCTGGGGCACAGCTTGTTTGTTTTCTCACCCACGTTATGCTCAAGGTGGGGGGACTTCTCCTAATGCAGATGTATTTGCTTATTCAGCGAGTCAAATCAAGCATGCATTGGATGCGACACATCAACTAGGAGGTGAGGGTTATACATTTTGGGGAGGCAGAGAAGGTTACGCAACATTACTCAATACAGATATGAAGCGTGAGCTCGATCATCTAGCTCAACTACTTCAAGGAGCTGTTGATTACGCAAAGAAAATTGGCTACAAGGGGCAGTTCTATATTGAGCCTAAGCCACGTGAACCGTCTACACATCAATACGATTCAGATGCAGCAGCTTGTTTGAACTTCCTACGTGAATATAATTTGCTAGATCATTTCAAACTCAACCTAGAAACGAACCATGCCACACTTGCGGGTCATACCATGGAGCACGAAATGGAGGTAGCTATTAATGCAGGTGCTCTTGGCTCTATAGATGCTAACCGAGGTGATGAGCTTCTTGGTTGGGATACAGATCAGTTTCCTACTGATATTTATGGTACTACTAATGTGATGCTTAGATTATTGGCAAGTGGAGGCTTTACTACAGGTGGTTTAAACTTTGATGCTAAGCGTCGTCGTGAATCACATCAGCCAGACGATTTATTCTATTCGCATATTGGTGGCATGGATGCTTTTGCTCGTGGTCTTAAAATTGCAGTTGCCATGATAGAAGATGGGCGTATTGATGACTTTAAAAAAGCTCGTTATGCTTCTTATGACTCAGGTATTGGTGCACAAATCGAAGCTGGCACCATTGATTTTGATGCGCTGGATGAGTATGCTCAGAAAATCGAGGCGCCTCAGCTGGATTCAGGCAGACAAGAAATGCTTGAAAATATAGTGAATGAGTATATCTAAAATTATTATAATTTAGTCATTTTTGCCATGCCTACAGCTCCACTATATTTAGGACTTGATTTGAGTACTCAGAGTATGAGCGCTTTAGTTATTGATCCGATTAGTGGGGATGTGGTAGCTCAAGAATCAGTAAATTTTGGTCAGGAATTACCGCAATACAAAGCCCCCAGTGGTTTTGTGCAGGGCGCATTAGAGGGAGAGGTTTTTAGCTCGCCTTCTATGTGGCTCGAGGCGCTCGATTTAGCCTTAGAAAAGCTTAGTGCTAAAGTTGAATTAAAAAGAATAGCAGCTATCTCTGGATCTGGGCAACAACATGCCAGTGTCTACCTAAATGAACAGTTTCAAAGTCGATTAGCTCAGCTAGATACTAAACAAAGTTTAAAAGCTAACTTAGAAAATGGCTTCTCTAGGGAGTTAAGCCCCATTTGGATGGATAATTCAACTCACACGCAGTGTGAGGATATTGCCACGTCTATGGGGGGCAATGAACAAGTTTTAGCCAAGACGGGCTCTGTGATGATAGAGCGGTTTACAGGAGCTCAAATCCGTAAATTTTTTAAACAGCAGCCAGAGGCTTATGCTCAGACAGCTACGATACATTTAGCGAGCTCTTTTTGCTGCTCCGTCATGGCAGGTAAGAATGCGAGCATTGACTATGGTGATGGGGCAGGCATGAACCTCATGAATCTTGATGCTCAGGACTGGGATGCCGATTTATTGGAGGCTACAGCGTCACAATTAGCAGCTAAACTCCCAGATTTAAAGCCTTCTAACCAAGCCATCGGAACGATAGCTCCTTATTTTGTAGAAAAGTATGGCTTTGAGTCAGGCTGTATGGTTTATAGTTTTTCAGGAGACAACCCAAATAGTCTTATTGGTTGTGGTGGTGCACAGGCAGGCACAGCAGTGATTAGCCTGGGTACTAGTGATACTTTTTTTGCAGCGATGCAGCAGCCATTATTTGACCCGCAGGGATTTGGTCATGTGTTTGGTAATCCAGCAGGGGGGTATATGTCTTTGATTTGCTTTATGAATGGCTCTCTTATGCGTGAGAAAATTTGTCAAGCTTTCCATTATGATTGGGGTCAGTTCAGTCAGGCTTTAACTAATTATAATAGTGAGCAAGTTAACATTCAATTACCGTGGCTCAATGATGAGATCACACCTAAAACCCCTAAAAATCAGCAAGCAATTGAGGCTCTTACTCAGGCAGTCATAGATAATGATCCCAGTATCATTCGAGGTTTTATAGAAGGGCAATTTATTAATATGTACTTGCAGAGCCAATGGATGGGAGAATCTATTGCGCGTATTATTGTGACAGGAGGCGCCTCAAAAAATACTCAATTGGTACAAATAATTGCTGATATTTTTCAAACTCCTATTGACCGTTTAGAAGTAGCTAACTCAGCCGCTCTTGGAGCTGCTATGCGTGCTTGCCAAGCACATACCAATAGTTCTTGGGATAAAGTGACCCAGAAATTTGTCAATTTTGATAACGGTTCACGCTGTGAGCCGCGCGCTTATGACATAAGTAAAAAAATACAAGAGTTTAAGGCATTGCGATAATGCCACCTAATTCAAATTTGATGCTAACGATAGATTTAACCTAAATTTAACCATGAAAATAAATAATCCACTTAAAAGATACACCATTACGATGGTCATGATATTACTATTAATAAATAAGGCTCAAGCATCAGAAAAAGCTAATTTCATCATCATTTTTACAGATGATCAGGGCTACGGAGATCTTTCTTGTTATGGATCAACCACCATTAATACACCTCATCTTGATAGGATGGCAAAAGAAGGGCGTAAATTTACTAGTTTTAAAGTCCCTTCGGCTATCTGTACGCCTTCTAGAGCCGCCTTAATGACTGGTAGTTACCCTAAACGCGTGAGCCTCTATCAACATGTGTTGCTTCCTCACAGCAAGACAGGGCTTAATCCTAAAGAATATACGATAGCCAATCATTTAAAATCTCAAGGCTATAAAACGGCCTGTATAGGTAAATGGCATCTTGGGCATCACCCAGAAACCCTTCCTCGTCAGCATGGGTTTGATTATTATTATGGGATTCCTTTTTCTAATGATATGAATCAAGTGGGTTATGGAGCTAGGCCTCCAGCATCAGAATTTGATGCATTATGGAAAGACCCAGAATCCACTTTGACACGCTGGAAAACACCGCTCGTTGAAAATGAAACTGTTATAGAGCTCCCAGTGGATCAACGCACCATTACAAGAAGGTACACAGATAAAGCTATTGATTTTATTAAAGAAAACAAAGACGAACCATTCTTTGTTTATTTACCGCACTCTATGCCTCATGTGCCACTCTACGTGCCTGATGATATTTATGATGCAGATTTGGAAAGAGCCTACCCTACAGTTATTGAGCATATAGATGCAGAGGTGGGGCGCTTAATGGATACAATTCGTGAGTTAGATTTAGATCAAAATACCTATGTCATCTATACTTCAGATAATGGGCCTGCTTCATATCATAATGAGCATGGAGGTTCCGCAGGGCCATTAACAGGAGCCAAAGGCTCTACCTATGAAGGAGGCCATCGTGTCCCATGCATTATGTGGGCCCCTGGTCATATAACCCCTGATACCCAATGCAATCAATTGCTTAGCACCATGGATTTGTTGCCAACTATTGCAGGCTTAATAGGCACGGAGCTACCTAAAAATAATAAAATAGATGGTTTAGATGCCTCCACATTAATCTTAGATCATACGACTACGACCCCCCGAAAAGAACTCTTATATTATTCTAGGATGGGACATCTAGAGGGCATTAGAAAAGGTAAATGGAAACTCTTATTGAAAATCCCTGGTGAGCTGGCTAAACGAAAAGTCATCAATGAAAAATATCAACCCGAAGTGCTATTATTTGACCTGTCTCAAGATATAGCAGAAACAACTAACCTTGCTTCACAAAATCCAGAGATAGTTAAAGAGCTAAGCCTACTTATGAAAGAGCTAGATACTGAAATCGAGCAGAATATGCGACCTGCATGGATCCAGCATCAATAAGAAAAATAATTAAAAATAATTAAAGTTTAAATATTTTGCACAACAAAGGTTTACATCTACATATAGTTAGCGTAATTTTTCATTCGTTATTTTGCTTAGCTATATTAATCGATGAATCCTTATTTAGATAAAACTTTGCAGCCTAATTGGGTGGCGATGACACCTGATGTTTTGCCAGAGGCACTTGAGCAAGGCTTAGCTCAAGCCCAAGCCAATTTAGAGACTTTAGCTAATTTACCTACGGATGCTACGCTCACTTATGCTCAGACATTTGCGGCTTTTGAAAAAGCGACAGATAGTTTGGACACCGCATGGAGTCGTGCCAATCATTTAGATTCAGTTGA
>DGJT01000047.1 GCA_002387565.1 Akkermansiaceae bacterium UBA4589
TCTACTGTATTTTTTCAAAAAACTCAAATGTCTCCATTGCAGTATAGAAAAACTCACACGATACGGCAAAAAAATTAGGGGCTGGTATAAATTAGCCTAGCTTTTCTAGTTTTTCGCAGAACTCACTATAGGTAAGGACCTGTAGTTTGCCGTTTTCATGTTCGGCAATAAAGCTCATGGTTTCAATCCAGTCACCACTATTGAGGTAGTGCACATCACCGTAATACTTGTCCTCTGGGGTGTGAGTATGCCCACAGATAATGCCTGAGAGGTTACGGCGTTTCGCGTATTGTTGTAACTGATCTTGGTAGTGGTCGACAAAGCTGATGGTTTCTTTGACCTTGGCTTTGATTTTTTTGCTCAATGATGAGGGCGGTTTGCCTCGCCATGCTCGGTAGCGATTGATATATCTATTAAGCTTGAGTAATCCATTGTAGCCAATACCGCCGACTTTAGCTAACCAAGGCCAGCGGGTTGTCACACTGTCAAAACCATCTCCATGAACCACTAGGTAACGCTTGCCGTCGGGAGTTTGGTGGATATGTTCTTTTTTAATGGAGAGATTTTCTAAGCTAATAGGCAAAAAGTTGCTTAAAACATCATCGTGATTGCCTCTCAGGTAGATGATTTGGGTGTTTTCTTTTTCCATTTTTTTAAGAAGAACACGGATGACTCGGGTGTGTCTGGATGTCCACTTTTGTCCTTGTTTGAGTGCCCATACATCGATAATGTCGCCATTGAGGTAGATAGTTTCGCAAGTAGTTCTTTTGAGTAAATCAATGAGTTCGTTTGTCTTAGCTTCTTCTGTGCCAAGATGGACATCAGAAATAAACAGGCTTTTGAAATGTACTTTGACTGGTTTTTTGATGCGGCGTAGGTGGGCAGGCTTTTCTTGGATGAGGGCTTGGAGGCGTTTTTCAAATATTCTACCTATCGCTTTCCATGATAAATCAAGGGAAGTTGCGAGAGCTTGTTTTTTAAGGGCTGAAAAATCACTAATATCTAATAAGTCTATAGCTTGTTGAATATAGGCTTGGTTATCTCCTTTGGTAACATGGTAGCCATTGACACCGTGGAGGACATGTTGCGCTGAAGCTGCGTAATTATAACTGAGTGTGACGAGTCCGCTAGCCATTCCTTCGAGTAAGACATTACCAAAGGTCTCTGTTTCACTAGGAAAAAGTAGAAAGTCAGCTGAGGCATAATGTTTGGCTAAATCTTTGCCTGATTGATTTCCCACAAAATGGATATTAGAGTGTTGAGCACTTAGCTTATCTTTGATAGGGCCATCACCTACAATCACTGCTTGTAAATTAGGTGATCTTTGACGCATAGCCTCAATAGTCTCAATGCCTAAATCTAAATTCTTTTCTGGTGCCACACGCCCTACAATCATAACCACAGGATCATCAGGGTTGGCGCCCCAAGAGCTGCGTAATTTTTCTCTGCGTCGTTTAGGGTTGAATAACTGAGTGTCTACGCCACGCCCCATGAGGTAGACGTCTTTAAAGCCAGCTGATTTTAATTGCTCTGCAATGTCAGGTGAAGGCACGAGTGTGCAGCTAGCTTTATCATGCACACGTTTGAGGTAGCCCATGGCTAGTGGCTGTAGTTGATCGAGCTTGTACTTATCCATGTACTGCTGAAAATTAGTATGAAAACCAGAAGCCGCAGGAATGCCTAACTCTCGAGCTACACGAATCGCAGAAATACCTAGAGGGCTTTCAGTGGCTACATAAATAACGTCTGGTTGTTTCTTTTCCCAGCGTGTACGAAGTTTTATAGATTGTGGAAGCCCTATTTTGACTTCTGGGTAGCCAGGGAATGCGACTCCTTCAACATAGGTTTGCCCTTTTTTATCTGTTTTTGTGGTATGAATGACATGGACATAATGCCCTTGCTCTTTGAGTAATTGGCTCAGTCTCCCTAGAGTCATGGCAACCCCATTCACGTCTGGAGCAAAAGTATCGGTAACTATTTCTACACGCATAGATAAAAAAAGTTAAGGAAAACAAGTCAGTCTGTCTAGCTTGCGCGAGTCACGATATTGTCACTTGATGGCTTTGCTAAATCAGGGTGCCGCAGAAATGAACCTAACCTTACTTCAAAGGTAAATAACTTAACCTAAGCGGCCAAGCATCAGACTTAAACAACTATTGACAATTAACTAGACTAATTTAGGATGATGCCAGCATGGACGATTACTCAAAACATCCAATTAACAAGGCTCTCAAGAAAAAAGATAAATTGTATCTTTACGAGCAAATGTGCCAAATCAGGCGCTTTGAGCAAGCCTCACTTAAGCTGTACAATCAAGGAGAAATAGGAGGGTTTTTACATCTGTACATTGGTCAAGAAGCTGTAGCTGTGGGTTGCGTATCTCTTTGTGGAGATGATGATCATTTAATTACGGCTTACCGAGATCATGGTCATGCTCTTGCTGTAGGCATGACCTCAAATGAATGTATGGCTGAGCTATTAGGCAAGGCGACAGGTTGTTCCAAGGGTAAGGGCGGTTCAATGCATTTCTTTGCTCCAGATAAAAACTATTGGGGTGGACATGGGATTGTAGCTGGGCAGACACCATTGGGATTAGGTCTAGGTTTTGCCCTTAAGTATCAAGAGAAAGATGGCTGTGCATTAGTATTTTTAGGTGATGGTGCGACTAATCAAGGTGTGTTTCATGAGACATTGAACCTTGCGGCTTTATTTGACATTCCAGTAGTGTTTATTATTGAAAACAATGGTTATTCAATGGGGACTTCTCTAGAGCGCTCAAGCGCGATGATTGACTTAGAAAAACGTGCAGATGCTTATGGTATGGCGAGTCATTCACTCAAGGGAGATAATATTTACGAAGTCAGAGCAGGTGTTGATGCAGCGATGCAGCGTGCTAAAAAAGAGAGCAAGCCAACACTATTAGAAATTCAGACTTACCGCTACTACGGGCATTCGATTGCGGATGCCAATCACAAAAAATACCGCTCACCAGAAGAAATCGAAGAATACAAAGCAAACCACGACCCTCTACGTGTCTGGTCTGCTCAGTTGCTCAGTGAGGAAGAAATCACCCAAGAAGAATTGGACGCTATCGATAAAAAAATGAAAGACGAGATGACCGCAGCCGTTAAATTTGCCAAGTCTTCTCCAGCGCCAACCCTTGAGTCCATCTACGAAGATGTCTACTCAGAAATTGACGATGGTAACCCTGTGCGTGGTAGTCATTTCTTTAACCTTAATTAATTTCAGCCTAAATTTATCATGAGAAAAATAACTTACCGTGAGGCACTTCGTGAGGCTATGGATGAAGAATTAGCCAGAGACGAGAGCGTCTATCTTTTAGGTGAAGAAGTTGCAGAATACAATGGCGCTTACAAAGTGACCGAAGGACTGTGGAAAAAATGGGGGGACAAGCGTGTGATTGATACGCCTATTTCAGAAGCAGGATTTATTGGTATGGCCATTGGTTCATCGATGTTGGGCTTACGTCCAGTATGTGAGCTGATGTTTTGGTCATTTCACTCTGTGGCGTATGATCAATTGGTTAATAATGCAGGTTATGTGCGCTACATGTCAGGAGGTCTAATTAATTGCCCGATTGTGGTGCGAGGCCCTGCGAATGGAGGAACTAATGTAGGCGCGACTCATTCGCACTGTCCAGAGGCTATATTTGCCAATATTCCAGGACTCAAGGTTGTGGTTCCAGCCACAGCTGCAGATGCCAAAGGTCTGCTCAAGTCGGCTATTCGTGATAACGATCCAGTCTACTTTATGGAAAATACGCTCCTTTACGGCATAGAAGGCGAGGTTCCAGACCCAGAAGACGGAGATTTCACCATCCCTCTAGGTGTGGCTGATGTCAAGAAGCTAGGTTCAGATGTATCGCTCATTGCTCATGGTAGATCCGTGCTCACAGCGCTTGAAGCGGCTGATCAATTGGCTGAGTTGGGTATTAGTGCCGAAGTCCTTGACTTGCGCTCTATTCGCCCCTTAGACGAGGAAGCTATCCTAAGAAGTGTTCGTAAGACACACCGTGCTGTGTTAGTTGATGAATCCAAGCCATTTGCGGGTGTTTCAGCACAAATTGCTACACTTATCCAAGAGGAGGCCTTTGACGACCTAGACGGCCCTGTTAAGCGTGTATGTTCGCTCGATGCGCCAGCCATCTATTCACCATTTGTCGAAGACGAGCAGTTACCTACGGCGGGAAGAATCATCGAACAAGTCCGCAAATTGTTTTAGTTTTGTTTTAAATTTATATTTTGAGCAGAGATAAACGCAAGACTTTAAAAAGTCTTCAACTGGAAAAAACTCATAGAATTTGAACTTGAACTAACTGCCTAAAATAGCCTACTCTAATTTAAGCATTTTGTTGCGTTAGCAAGCTGAATCCATCTATAATCTATATGAGTAAACTTAATTTATACTTATTAATTACAATATGTTATTTATTTAGCTGTATTTATGCAGGACAAGTTGAGCCTAAGAATCAGATTACACCGACTTTAAAAGATGTGCCTTACGGAAATCATGAAAGAGAGGTGATGAATTTTTGGCAGTTTCAATCAGAGGAGCCAGTAGGTATATTTCTTAAAATCCATGGTGGAGGTTGGATGGGAGGAAATAAACGTGAAACACTTCCTGAAAAAGAGCTTAAACAAGGTTACCATATAGCAGAAATCAATTACCCTATAGTAAAAGAGGGAGCTAGACAACCAGCTATGCTTAATGCAGCATTACGTGCAGTTCAATATTTGCGCTATAAATCGAAAGAATGGAATATTGACCCTTCAAGAATTGTTATAGGTGGGGGTTCAGCAGGTGGATGCTCTAGCTTGCTTGTTGCTCTACATGATGATGTTATCGAGCCAAATAGTAGCGACCCAGTCAAAAGGTTTTCTTCACGTGTAGCAGGCGCTTGTGTGGCAGGCGCTCAAACAACTATGAATCCATTTACTATAAAAGAACTTATTGGAGAAAAAACTTTTGGCAACCCAATGCCTTACGCTCCATTTGGA
>DGJT01000005.1 GCA_002387565.1 Akkermansiaceae bacterium UBA4589
CGCTTCTAATATTATTAAGCCTGCACTAAGCCGAGGCGAACTTCAATGCATTGGAGCAACTACTCTTAATGAATTTCGTAAGTTTATTGAAAAAGACTCTGCATTAGAGCGCAGATTCCAACAAGTCAAAGTCGGAGAACCCTCCGTCGAGGACACCATTAAAATCCTCCAAGGTCTCCAAAGCAAATACGAAGACCACCACAAGGTCCTCTACAGCCCTGAAGCTATAGAAGCCGCAGCTCGCTTATCATCTCGCTACATCACTGAACGCTACCTTCCAGACAAGGCCATTGACGTACTCGATGAAGCAGGCTCAAGAGCTCGCATATCTCAACTCATGCGCCCACAAGGTATCGAAGATTTAGAAGACCAAATCACGCAGCTTGATGAGCAGAAAAAAGCAGCCGTCAAAGACCAAGACTTTGAAAAGGCTGCAGCTCTAAGAGATCAAGAAAAGCAGAAACAAAAAGAACTAGAAGACTTTCTAGCCAAATGGAAAGCCTCAACCGATGAGTCTGTCGTGCATTTAGATGTAGAGGAAATTACTAGTGTATTAGCCAAGATGACAGGAATCCCTCTAGAGCAAATGGAACGCAAGGAAACCAAGCGCCTGCTCAATATGGAGAAAGAGCTCGGGAAGCATGTCATTGGTCAAGAGCCGGCAGTAACAGCTATTTCTAAAGCTCTTAGACGATCTAAAGCCAACCTCAAAGATCCTAAACGTCCTATTGGTTCATTCCTTTTCCTTGGGCCAACAGGTGTCGGCAAAACCTACCTTGCTAGACACCTTGCTGAATTCATGTTTGGTAATGCTGACTCTATTATCAAAATGGACATGTCAGAATACATGGAGAAATTCTCTGTAAGTCGACTCGTCGGCTCGCCTCCAGGCTATGTGGGCCATGATGAAGGAGGACAACTCACAGAAGCGGTAAGACGTAAGCCTTACTCTGTCATCCTTTTTGATGAAATTGAAAAAGCGCATCCAGATGTGCTTAACCTTCTTCTGCAAATCCTCGAAGACGGGGCTCTAACAGACAGTCTAGGTCACCAAGTTGATTTCAAAAATACCATTATTATTATTACTTCTAATGTTGGTGCTCAAGAAATCTCTAAACAAAGCGCCCTAGGTTTCAATGCTATTGAACATAAGGACGACGGCTTTGAAGCGATCAAAGAACGCATCCAAGCAGATGCCAAAGACACCTTTAAACCTGAATTCCTCAACCGTCTAGATGAGATAGTCGTATTCCACCCTCTCGAAGAGAAAAACCTCGGCTACATCGTCAACCTTGAGGTGGACAAGCTAGCTGAACGCTTACTAGAAAAAGGCCTCAAACTTAAACTACAGCCAAGTGCTAAGAAATTCCTTATCAAACAAGGCTACAACCCTGCCTACGGAGCCAGACCTATGCGTCGTGCTGTAGAACGCTTCTTGGAAGACCCTCTTGCAGATGCATTACTCAAAGCTGAGTTTGAAGAAGGCTCAACTATCGAAGCCAAAGCACCAAAAGGAGCCAAAGCTATATCACTCAATGTGCTACAGCCGCCACAAACTCCTCCAGCCAAGGCTAAGTAATCTAAGCTATTCAAACACTTAAACTTAAAAGCCATAGCCTGTTACATCAAACAAGGTTATGGCTTTTTTATTTAACTCTAGTAGAAATCACAGAATAAGCCCTTATACAGCCTATGGCAACTCATTATAGACCAAATGTCGCAGGCGTGCTCCTAAACGCTAAAAAGCAGATTTTTGTAGCACAAAGAGCTGATTTCCCTGAGTCATGGCAATTCCCACAAGGAGGTGTTGATAAAAACGAAACTAACCAAGCTGCCTTCATCCGAGAAATGCAGGAAGAAATAGGGCTGCAAGCAAAAGATTACCAGATCATTAGCCAACACGGTCCTTACCGCTACGACTTCCCTCCACACATCATCGAAAAATTCAAAACGAAAGCCAAAGAAAACACTAGTAGAAACCCCTTAAAAATATCAAAACCTGTGGTTTTAGATGAAATTGATAGTGATGAAAAAACCGTGGAAGCACAGTGTAGAAATAGCTACTCGAGAACCGCGAAAGTTTTGAATCCTGTCAATTTCGCTAAAAGTGATAATTTTAAAGAGGTTTCTATCGGGCAGGAGCAGACTTATTACCTTTGCAGCGTTAATGAGCTCGCAACCTTTGATTTAGAAGCAGGACTGGCTCTCGGTGAACACATCGAGTTCCTCGACTACCGCTGGATAGAGCCACAAAACTTTCAACTAGCCTGGCTCCCAGAATTCAAACAAGCCACCTACCAGCAAGTCTTCAAAGATATTTTTAATATCTCGCTTAAGCATTAGACGGTATGATAACTCTTTTTAACTTTTAGTTATTCACTGTTCACTGCTCCCCTCATCTCTAATATTGACTATTAAGCCATCTTTAGGCAGAGTACACACCTATTAGGGGACTGTTGCAAGTCT
Source organism: Akkermansiaceae bacterium UBA4589 (assembly GCA_002387565.1). GTDB lineage: Bacteria > Verrucomicrobiota > Verrucomicrobiia > Verrucomicrobiales > Akkermansiaceae > UBA4581. The sequence goes on from DGJT01000005.1 coordinate 2,467, forward strand.
ATTAATTATGACCATTTTAGTAAAAGTTTTAAAGTTTCTTCAAATCAACAAAGTTGATTTGAAATTGAATGCAAGTAACCGTTGTTCCTTTTGCCATAAGCTGTGTCGTTCTCTTAGCGGTATGCTTATACACGCTAGCGGTCACTTCTTGCTTATGGCAAAATTAACTAACGGGCTCATTATCACTAGACTTGCAACAGCTCCATAAAGCCTTATTCCTTATGTCTACTTACTGCTACCCTAAAAATTATGATGTGCTAGTTATTGGCGCCGGCCATGCTGGTGTTGAAGCTGCATTGGCGGCAGCACGTCTAGGTTGTCAGGTAGCCTTGCTCACACAAAACTTGGACACCATTGGCCAGATGTCATGCAACCCTGCGATTGGAGGTATTGGCAAAGGACATATGGTCAGAGAGATTGACGCGCTTGGTGGACAGATGGGGCTCAATACAGATGCAACTGCCATTCAGTGGAGGCTGTTAAATGCCAAGAAAGGGCCTAGTGTCCGAGCCCCACGTGCACAATGCGATAAAAAAGCTTATCAATTCCGCATGAAATATGTGGTAGAAAACCAAGAGAACCTAGATTGCCATCAAGGCAATGTCGCCGAAATTTTAACCACTGACAACAAAGGCGACGAAGTCTGTGGCATCCTCACCGGCCTAGGCATGCAAATTAATGCTAAGGCTGTCATTCTCAGTGCAGGCACTTTCATGCGTGGTCTTATGCATGTAGGCCTCAAGAACCAACAGGGCGGACGCATGGGCGACGCCACATCCACAGTCAGCGAATCCCTTAAGCAATTAGGGTTCACTGTTGAGCGCTTTAAAACTGGCACACCCTGCCGTATTAATGCTCGCTCAGTAGACTTTTCGGTCTGTGAACGCCAGGACGGAGATGCTGAACCCACCCTATTCAGCTATCAATCTGACACTCTAAAGCATGATGAGCAAAATATATTCACCCTTAATCCGTGGGGAGAAAAAGAGTTTCACGTGAAACAAATGCCTTGCTGGATCACATGGACCAACCCAAAAACCCATGAAATTATCGCAGGCAACCTAGACAAGTCTCCCATGTACTGCGGCGTGATTGAAGGCACAGGGCCTAGGTACTGCCCTTCTATTGAAGACAAAGTAGTGCGCTTTGCAGAAAAAGAAAGACACCAAGTCTTCTTAGAGCCTGAAGGTAGGCACACTAACGAGTACTATATCAACGGAGTATCCACCTCTCTGCCTTATGAGGTGCAGTATGATTTTATTCGCTCGATTTCAGGATTAGAAAAGGCAGAGATTATTAGGCCTGGTTATGCTGTGGAGTATGACTACTGCCCACCTACTCAGCTTCAGAGTACTTTAGAAACTAAACTAGTAAGCGGCTTGTATTTTGCAGGGCAAATCAATGGAACCTCTGGTTATGAGGAAGCGGCTGCCCAAGGGCTTATGGCTGGAGCTAACGCCGCGCTCAAGGTTCTTAGTAAACCAGAGCTCGTTCTACGTCGCGACCAAGCCTACATTGGCGTTATGATTGACGATCTCATCACTAAAGGCTGCACCGAGCCTTACCGTATGTTTACCAGTCGTGCTGAATATCGCTTATTACTACGTCATGACAATGCAGATCAAAGACTCACTGCTATTGGCGCTGAATTAGGCATGGTCGACAGCAAGCAAGCACATGAAGCTGCACACAAGCTAAGCCAACTCACAGAAGCCATCGAATGGGCTAAGAAGACCAAATACGAGAGCATGAAGCTTGATGCTTGGTTTAGAGGCATGGAAAACACATGGGAGAATCTCGATGAAAAAATCAAAGTCACTTATAGCTCAGAAATTTGGGAGCTTCTACAGACAGAGTGCAAGTATGATGGACACATCAAACGCCAAGAACAACAAATCCAGCGCATGAGGAAACAGGAGGAACGCAAAATAGCCAAAGACTTTGACTATAGCACGGTACAAGGACTTAAAAAGGAAGCTCAGCAACGCTTTGCCGATGCCCAACCTTTATCTCTAGGTCAGGCCTCTCGCTTACCAGGTATCACACCAGCAGACGTCAGCTTACTCAATATGTGGCTTAATAAGCTACAGGCGGCTGATAAGTAAAACAAATAAACTTAAGCATAGCGCTTGATTATTTTATAGTGCTCCTTATCTATTATTAATCTTAAATAGAATTGATAATACTATTGCCCGCAACTACAACCTAGTTCATTATTTCTCTTAGTTTTTATTAGCTCTATGTATCTTTATTAATTTAGCTATCAAGTTTCACGTGAAACAAAACAATTTTATGAATTACCATTCCTTGCTTCCTCTTGTCACGATTACCACAGGGCTGTGTGCACTGTCTCTGACTAGTTGCGTTTCTATATTTTCCAAGACGCCCAATGCAGCAGAACTTCTAGATAGCAAGATTGCCCCTGTTGAGGAACAAGCAGAAGTTAAGGCTTTGCTTGCTCAGTCTAGTACTTGGGTTAATGATTTTAAAAGCTCAGAGCTCGATGCCCTAATTAACCTCTGTTTCGACAACAATCTGTCTTGGCAACAGATGCAAAGGACACTCAAACAGGCTGGCTTAGACGCTAAAATAAGTGGTGCCGATCAACTGCCTAGAATCTCTATTGGCGCTGATTATGTAAATACCGACTCTCTAAATAAAACTTCTAGCCTCAGTAATGCCAGCAGTGCAAGCAAAGAATATTCAGTTGGTGGCGCTTTATCATGGGAAATTGATTTCTGGGGTAGCGTTCGTGCTCAAAAACTATCAAGCTTGGCCCAATACGAAAAGACCCAAGCCTCTTATAGGCAAGCCGCGCTTGTTCTGTCTTCAGAGGTCGTAAATACTTACTTTGACCTTATCACCCAACAAGAGTTGGTAAACCTCCAAGAACAGCAAACTAAAGCCAGTAAAGAAACATTAGAGCTGATTACTCAGAAGCAAGAGTTAGGTTTGGGCAATAAACTCGATGTTAAGCGTCAGGAGCAATTACTAATAGGTTTGCAAGTGCGTCGTACAGATTACCTTAATAGTTATCAACAGGCTAAAAATGCCTTGGCTGTTCTTATAGGGCAAAACCCCTCTAACTACAGCTTTACAGCAATCCAAGATTTGCCTCGCTTGGGTAAATTACCTAAAATTAAAGACCAGCATACTCTCATCTACCAAGTGCCTAGCCTGATGGAAGCCTACTATCAAGTAGTCTCTGATAAACAAGATTTAGCCGTGGCTTTTGCTGACCGTCTGCCTAGCTTTACCTTGTCAGCAAGTTATGAACTCAGCTCTGCTAAGACATCTTCCAATCTCTATGATCAGGTGGCTAACTTTGCCCTCAACGCCTCTCAAACTATCTTTGACTATGGTAGGCTCAAAAACCTCAACAGGAAAGCAAAGCTTGAACTAGAAAAAAGTGTCTTAGCTTTCCAACAGCAATACCTCATCACTATCGAGGATTTAGAGAATGCCCTGACGCAAGAAAAGTTCTTTAAACAAAAATGGGAGTTGATTAAACAACAAGAACAGCTCGCCAAAGAAAGCTTTGAAGAAGCTTCCAAGCTCTACGCCAATGGTGAACGAGAGTTTATCGATGTGCTTGATTCTATATCTAGCTGGCAGGCTCTACAACAAGACGCCATCCTTGCTAAACGTAATATGCTCAATGCCAGAGTGCAGCTATACCTAGCCTTAGGTGGCAACTAGGTTTACTTTTATTTTATCCCCCTTTCTATCTCCACTACTTCTCTAACTATTATGAAATACCTCCATCTATACCTCTTGGCTAGTTTAGCTTTGCTCGCTTCTTGCTCCAAAAAAGAAGCACCCAGTAGTAAAGGCCCAAAAGGCAAAGACAACGCCACCCTCGTTGACATTTACTCAGCCAGTAAAGTCTCAACCAGCTTTCCTCTATTAGCCACAGGTTATATCGAAAGTGCAGATAACGTTCAAATCAAAGCACAGGTTTCAGGCAAAGTTGTCAAAGTCTCACCCAAGCTTAGTATCGGTGCCGAATTCAAAGCTAATGAATTACTCTTTGCCATAGAGAGCGTAGATTACGAAGCTGCCGTGGCTCAAGCTCAAGCAAATTTAGCAGACAAAGAGCAAAGCTTAGCTGAGGAAGAAGGCCGTCAAGTCCTAGCACAAAAGGAATGGGAATTCTCCAAAAAACAAAACCCTGATATTGCCAACAACCCACTGAGCAAAAAACTCATCCTCAGAGAAGCTCAACTCAAACAGGCCAAAGCCAATGTAGCTGCCGCGCAAGCTCAGCTTAAGCAAGCTCAACTCAACCTTAAGAGAACTAAAATCACCTCACCTTTTCACAGTGTCATCCTAGATGAAAGTATTTCTCTAGGTAAAATTGTACAAGTTGGAGAAACCCTAGGGTCACTCGCTAACCAGAGCAAATACCAAGTGCTAGCGAGTATCCCACAAAAACAAGCTGTATGGTTGCATGCTGTTAATAAAACCAGGAAACCTGAGGTCTACATTGAGGGCATTAAAGCACAGTGGGTGAGAAGTATTCCTCAACTAGACCCTATTACAAAAATGGCACAGTTCTTAGTAGAGTTTGATCCAAAAACAAATAATATAGCTATTGGTGACTTTGTTAAAATAGAGGTAATGAGCCCCAAAGTATCAGATATTTATGAAATACCTAAGCGTGCTATTCGTGAGAATAAAACCATATGGACCATGACAGCAGACTCAACTTTTGCATCCTTGCCTATCGAGATACTTTCTGACAGCGGTAATGACAATGTTTTTATTAAACTCACCAAAGATGCTGCACTACATAATGAGCTTCAAATTATCAATAACTTTTTATCTACGCCTTATGATGGGATGAAACTCAAAACATCTAGCGATACTCAGGATGATGAACTAACCGTTAGTGAGTCAATGCCTGCTCATCACCCTTAAGTAAAGTCGTTATTTTTGTCTTTATGCTAAACCTTCTTTCATTTACCCTATGTCCTCTCCTCTAAGTTCTAAATCTACCACATTCAAAGGCCTTATTGCCTGGATGGCAGAACACAAAGTCGCAGCAAACCTATTAATGCTCTTCTTTCTTTTGGGAGGTATTGCCTCTTTTAAAACGGTCAAGCAAGAGGTCTTTCCTGAAATATTCACAGACACAATCACTATCTCTGTCTCTTACCCTGGCTCAAGCCCTCAAGAGATTGAACGCGGAGTCCTGCAAAGTGTTGAGTCAGCAGTACAAGGCGTCGACGGGGTAAAGAAAATCACTAGTGTAGCCAGAGAAAACTCAGGCGTAATCACCGCAGAAATCGAAGAATTCGTCAACCAAGACAAAGTTCTCCAAGACATTAAAAATGAAGTTGATAGGATCCAAACTTTCCCTGCTGATATTGAAAAACCCACCTTTAGTCTAGACTCTAGAAAACGTCTTGTACTTAGTATTGTTATTTATGGCAACCAAGATGTAGCAACTCTGAATAATTATGCTAAATCTATTAAGAATCAACTAATTCAAGACCCAGGTATCACCTATGCCAAAATTCTCGATCCTCCCGCCGAAGAAATCCAAGTACACATCTCGCAAAACGACCTGCAAAAACAAGGCTTACGACTTGATGAAATAGCTAGCAAAATTAGTAATAACTCTCGTGAGCTCTCAGCTGGATCATTACGTACACCATCTGGAGAAATACTTGTACGTGTTGATGAGCGTAAAGATATCGCCAAAGATTTAGGTTCTATACCTCTTAGCACAGGAGACCAAGGACAAGTTCTAGAACTCAAAGATATAGCTACTATCAGTGAAGGTTTTGCCGAAGATGACAGAGAGGTTTATTTCCAAGGCATGCCTGCTGTACGTATAGGTATTTATAGTGTCGGCAAAGAATCTCCTATTGCTGTAGCAACTGCCGGTAAAGAACTGGTTAAAAACATCAAGCAGGGTATTAGTAGTAAAGACCTCAATATTGATGTCTTCCTCGATGACTCAGATAAGTTTAAGCAACGTATAGAACTCCTACAAAAAAATGTCCTCTTAGGGTTGGCTCTCATTCTATTAATTCTAGGTATCTTTGTTAATCCGCGACTTGCCTTCTGGGTTATGATCGGGGTATTGATATCTGTGGTTGGTTCCTTGACCGTGTTTAATCATCTAGACGCGACAATTAACATGGTCTCACTGTTTGCTTATATCGTCACACTAGGGATTGTGGTGGATGATGCCATTATCGTAGGTGAAGCCATTCATGAAAAAACGGAACAAGGCATGCCACACATGCAGGCCGCCATCGAGGGCGCCAAAGAAATGCTCGCTCCTGTATTCTTTGCTGTATTAACTAACATTATCGCCTTTATCCCCCTACTGCTTGTTCCTGGTGAAATGGGTGATATTTTCAGACACATACCAGCTGTAGTCATTGCAGTACTCACCATTTCTCTTATTGAATCATTACTCATTCTACCTAGACACTTAGCCCATGAACCTTCTAAGTTTTGGGCCAAGCTTTCCGGTCCTCAGGTACGCTTTAATAAATGGTTAGATACTCGTATTGAGAGCCATTACATACCTTTTGTGAATAAATGCCTTAATTGGCGTTACTTAACCGCTCTCTTTGCTATACTTATTCTCTGGGGTGGAATTGCCTTAGTTCAAAACCGTGTCATTAAATTCACCTTCTTGCCCGTTATTGATACAGGAAGAATAAGCGCCACCGCTAACCTACCTTATGGTACACCCATAAATGAGACACGCGAAGCCATGCAACAACTCATTGCTAGCGCTTACGAAACAGAAGCCTACCTCATTGAACAACAAGGCAGAGACCCCGAGCAAGATCTCATTCTAAGAATTTACACCAAAATTAGTGGTAGCCATAATTTAACTTTATCTGTGAAATTACATTCTGCAAATGATATTAATATGGGTAGCCAAGAGTTTTCCGATGTATGGCAAAAACGCGCCCCTAAAATCTCTAGTTTAGAACGCTTGAGCTTCAAAGGCTCAACAGGCTTTGGTCGCGGTAAATCTATTGACTTAGAAATCACTCATAAAGACCCGGAAATTCAAGAGGCAGCAGCACGCGAGATTGCAGCTGTTATTGAGAACATGCCTGGTACTTTTGGCATTGATGATGGGATTGAACTAGGTAAGGAAGAGTTTAAGTTGCAGCTTAAACCGCAAGCTTACGCTTTAGGGTTTAGTATCACCGATTTAGCAAGGCAGGTACGTGCTTCTTACTATGGTGTCGAAGCCAAACGTTTTCAACGTGGAGAAGAAGAGGTCAAAATTATGGTATCTCTACCCCCCAATGAACGTGACCAAATCCTCAACCTGGAAAACTTACGTATCAAGTCTCCTGTGGCCAACGGTAATAGCAGCGGTTACATACCACTAGGTCAATTGGTTGATATTGAGAAAAGTCGCTCTTACACCAGAATTAATCGCACCAACCAAAACCGCATTATTAATATCACCGGTAATGTCAACGCCACTATCGCCAACGCCAATGAAACCCTACTTGAGTTAAAGGATGTTCATCTACCTAAAATAGCAGAAAAGTACTCTGGTTTAAATTATACATTTGAAGGTGAAAGCGAAACGCAGAGAGAGTCTCTAGGGTTCCTTGGTTTCACCTATCTCTTTATCTTAGTAACTATTTGGGGACTATTAGCTCTCGTATTCCGTAGTTATTCACAACCTATAGCAGTGATGCTTGGAGTTCCCTATGGTATTATTGGAGCTATTTTAGGTCATTTACTTTTTGGAGTCGACCTGAGTATCATCAGCTTTATTGGGTTGATTGGTTTAAGTGGTATCGTAATTAATGACGCACTTGTACTCATTACCACTATCAATAAATTTGCTGATAACGGCACCCCTATCCTCGAATCCTGTCTTAAAGGCTCAGGTAGACGCCTTAGACCTATCCTGCTCACCACTGTAACTACTTCATGTGGATTATTACCTATGATGCTCGAAACCTCGGTACAGGCTAAATTCCTTATACCTATGGCCATTTCTATTGGCTTTGGTATTATCTTTGCCACACTGGTGACTCTGGTGCTTGTACCTTGTAATTACCTGATTATAGAAGATATTAAAAACTTCTTTAGCCGTAAAAAAACTAAAGATAATAAAAACTTTTACAGTTAATAACTAACCCACCACGCCATCTTTGATGAGGGCGGCTTTGATGAGTTCTAGTTTACTGTGGATTTGGTTCTCATCTTGGTGTTCGAGGAGGATACGAATCAGGTTTTCTGTGCCTGAATAGCGAATCAAGTCACTACCCTGTTCCCCCCACTCTGTTCGAATTTCTGTAAGTACTTGTTGTAGATTACTGAGCTCTTCTAATGGTGGCTTGCTAATGAGTTGAATGTTTTCTAGATGCTGTGGGTAGAGCTGTATCTGGTTTACCAATGCTGAAAAAGTTTGCTCTGGGTGAAACTCTTGCCAGAGACTGATCATTTCTAACGCACCCAAGATGCCGTCCCCAGTAAAACCTTTATCAAGGAAGATGAGGTGTCCGGAATTTTCGCCGCCAAAAGTACCATTAATCTCTTTGAGACGCTCCATCACGTACTTGTCGCCTATGTCTGTCAGCTCAACGGCTATGTTGTGAGCCTTAAATTGCTGTTTTAAGCCTGTATTGCACATTTTTGTGGTAACTACGGTTTGTTTAACGTTTGAGCCGTTTTTGGGCTGTTTCTGAGCTTTTTTAGCTAACAGTAAACCAATAGTCCCTATAATTTTATCACCATTGACTACCATACCAGTTTCATCGCAGAAAATAACTCGATCACCATCACCGTCAAAAGCTATTCCTATATCAGCTTGTTCTTGTTTTACTGCCTGACCTAAGGCTTGTGCATGGGTTGCACCACAATTTTGATTAATATTTAACCCATCTGGTTGGTTGAATAAGGTGCTAACTGTAAAACCTAATTGTTTAAAAAGGCTCTCTGCTATCGCATAATTTGAACCATGAGCTGTATCTAAAATAACTCTAAGCTTATTTGTAAGTTTAGAAAATGGTTGGTAAATACTTGTTATATACTGCTGATAAAACTGTGCGTGTTTATTAAGCTCTATTGATGTTTCAAAGGTATTTTCTATAAATTTATCATCTGTGAGGTGTTTTTTACTACATTCCTGGTTAATAATATTTTCAATAATGGTTTGTGCTTCGTCATTGAGCTTATAACCCGTGTTAGAGAAAAATTTGATACCATTATCACTTGCCGGGTTATGTGAGGCTGTAATCATTATACCTACATCATAACTTTTCTTTTGTGTAATAAGTGCTAATGCTGGAGTTGGCAACACTCCTAATAAATCTACTTCAACCTTTATTTTTGAGTTTTCTAAAGTGTTTTTAAATATCTCCTGAATAGCTAGTCCAGATAAACGTGTATCTCTAGCTATACAAACACGATAACTAGATTTCAATTTATGTACTTTTAAATACTGTAATAAACCTAGAGTAATAAATTCACAACCTTGTGGATTTAAGGGAAATTGATTAATTAATGAACGTATGCCGTCTGTTCCAAAATATTGCATAATTAAGTGAATAAATAGTTAACAACTTTTTTAATTGAGTTATTCAGAAGTTGTTCAGAGAGTTTTTAATAATGATAAATAGTGATTAACCTTATTTCTTTAGGAGATTTAAGAGTTATTCATTTATTAGTTACTTATAAGAAGAAGAAAGGTTTTTGATAAATTAAATAATTAATATTTAGTTTTGTTAATTGTGGGTAATTACTTTTTTGTAATCATTTAGCAATTTAATTTTAGCTAACTCAATAGCCTTTAAAATAGGGTATCCTAAACATAAATAACCAGTGATAGAACTACTTAATTTGCAACCTGTACCATGCCATTGAGTTAAACCTTGAGTAGGTTGATTAGAAAAAGTATAGATTTGATTAGCATCTGCATATACATCATGAATTTGTTTAGTAGTTAAATGACCGCCTTTAACAAGTACAGGGCAATTAAACATTAGATAGAAAGATTTAGCAGCTTTTTGTAATTTATCTAAAGTATCAATATTAGTATCTAAATAATAGTTAATTTCATTGAGATTAGGAGTGATTAAATCACAGAGAGGAAATAAGACACTTAAATCAACATCATTATCTTGCATGTTAAAACCTGTACTAGCAGTGCCTACAGGATCAAGGACGACAGGTTTATGAGGATAATTTTGTTTATAACGATTAATAAAATCAATAATAACCATTAATTGTTCAACAGAACTAATTAATCCAATTTTTATAGCTTGAATATCATAATGATTAGCTAATAAATCTAATTCTTGTTTTAGGTGATGACCTGAACGTTTCTCAATAGCTATAGTTTGTTGAGGTACTTGTGTAACTAAAGATGTGATAGCACAAATACTTTTGAGCTCTAAATCATAAAAAGTAAGTAAATCTGTCTGAATACCAGCTCCAGCACTACCGTCTGAGCCAGCAATAGTTAAAACAGCAGGTACTTTATCCATAAACTTATAAATCGCCTACCTTTTTATCATCTTCATAGATTAAACTACCTACAAATTTACCGCTCTCATTAAATTGCTCGTAAATACCGTGTTTTTTATTGTTTACGTAAGTAGTGGTGCTTTGAATTTGACCAGATTCAAAATAAATTTTGGCTATACCGTGAATTTTGCCATTTTTATAAGGAATAGATTTTTCTAATTTACCTGATTTATAAAAATGTTTTTCAACATCAATAATAATATCATGTTTAATGGTGTAAGTGGATTTTAATTGGCCAGTTGGATAGAGTTCTTTAATTTCTCCAAAAATTTTACCGTATTTATAAGGAATGGTTTTATGCACTTTACCTGAAGGGTAATACTCAACAATCTCTCCTTCGATAAATCCTTGATTATAAATACCTTCACCTAAGAGTTTACCTTGATTACTAAACTCTTGAACCCGACCACTAAGAAAGTCATTATTATAATTTTTCTCAACTTTCAAAGTTCCATTAGGGTAAAAATTCTTAGCTACACCATGTTTCACACCATCTTTATAAGATACTTGAGATTTGATTTTGCCATTTTTATAAAAATCTTTGGCCTTACCTGTGCATTTACCTTCTTCGAAACGGGCTTCTACACGCTTTACACCTGATTCATAATACCAGTTAGCAGGACCTTGAATAGCTCCGTTTACATAGGTTAACTCAGCTTTAAGCTCACCAGTTGGAAAAAACTCACTTACAGTACCATCAACTTCTTTATTCTTAATGGGCACAATAGCTTTTAAAGCTCCAGAAGGGTAGCGCCACTTTTGCACTACTTTATTGTTGTAACTATCAAGGATGATATTAGTACGTTTAGGAGCGATAGCTACAGGCTCTTGGACAGTTTTTTCGTTGTTTGTTTTAGGCTTGGGAGGCTCATTTTTAGAATATGTTTTACTTCTATCAAAATAAAATGAATCTTTTATTTTAATATTATTGCCATCAATATTAGAGGGTTCCTCTGGGTTTTCTTGCACTTCTGCAATAACATTAGAGTCAGATTGAGCAGTCGTTACTGCAGAATCGTCCTGTGCTTGGATTAAGCAACTAAAAACCCAAAAAATTAACAATAAATAAAACATAATTTGGAGGTATCGACTAACCTCTAATAACTTTTAGCCCAAATAGCTAAAACCTCTGTTGAGCTCCCTGTCTTTATACAATGCGTTGAACCAGTGATTTTTTCAAGAATAGAAGCAGGAAGTTTATCACGGCCAGGCAAACAACGAATAGAAATCTGCCACTTCTTAGAAAGATCTTCTTCTTCCTCATTGGATCCAGCCCAAGGCGTCACTAACCATTTAGCGCCACCATTATCATCCCAGTTTGCCTCAAAATCATTCAGGTTATCACAATAAACCATATTATTATCTCTTAATTCAGTAGCTTTTGAGAGCAATTGATCATACACATTAGCTAATAGTTGTGGCACTTTAGCAGCCCAACCCTCACTTTCTACAAAATATTTTTCTGTTGGCTCTTCTGTACGCAATTGATAACAGAGCTTACCGCTTTCTAAATCCCTAGGACCTATTTCAATACGAATAGGCACGCCTTTTTTGACCCATTCCCATTTTTTTGTACCCGCATTACTATCACGCTTGTCTACCTTGACTCGGATAGGTTGCCCCAAGTAAGACTGCTGCACAATTTGAGATCTAAGCGCTTCACAAGCCTCTAAAATCGACTCTTCAAATTTAGGTTTAGGAATAACAGGAATAATTACCACCTGTTGTGAGGCAATAGCTGGTGGCATGAGCAGACCATCATCATCACTATGTGCCATAATCAAAGTCCCAATTAAACGTGTAGAAACCCCCCAAGAAGTCGTATAAGCAAAATCTTGGTTACCCTCCTTATTCACAAAAGAAATATCCTGCGCTTTGGCAAAATTCTGCCCCATATAGTGTGAAGTCCCCGCTTGAATCGCTTTTTTATCCTGCACCATAGCTTCCACAGTCAGTGTCTTTTCTGCCCCAGGAAAGCGCTCTACCTCACTTTTTTCACCAGCAATGACTGGAATCGCTAAATAGTTGAATAGAAACTCTTCGTAGATACCTTGCATCTGTGAGGTTTCAGCCTCAGCTTCAGCTTGCGTGGCGTGAGCGGTGTGCCCTTCTTGCCAGAGGAATTCGGCAGTTCTTAAAAAAATACGTGGACGCATCTCCCAGCGCATCACATTGGCCCACTGATTAATCAGTAGCGGTAAATCACGATAAGACTGAGTCCAACGCGCAAAAGCAGCGCCAATAATCATTTCAGAAGTAGGCCTAATGACATAAGGTTCAGTCAATTCACCTTGAGGAACTAGTTTAGTTTTACCTTTTTCATCCTTTTGTGCGCCTAGGCGGTGATGAGTAACTACGGCACATTCCGTGGCAAACCCTTCGGCGTGTTCAGCCTCTTTTTCTAAGTAAGAAAGAGGGATTAACAAGGGAAAATACGCGTTTTCATGACCTGTTTCTTTAAATTTTTTATCTAAAATACCTTGGATATTCTCCCAGAGAGCATAACCCCAAGGTTTAATGACCATACAACCTCGAGTTTCTGAGTTTTCAGCTAAGTCAGCAGCTTGAATAACTTTTTGGTACCATTCAGGGAAATTTTCCTCACGAGTTGGAGTGATAGCGTTTTTCTTGGACATATTTTTCTTGAAGGATGAAACAATAACTAAACCACAGTAAAAAACCAAGCTTTTAAGGCATTTAGCCAAGTTATTCACAATTTATAAACAAAAAACCTAATAGTTATTCACTTTTAAAAATAGAACTTATCATGATACAATTAAGCGTCAATTATGACGATGCTCACAGTGACATTTTAAATTTTTAGGTTATGATAGAAAACGTGCCTGCAATAGCTTTTAAAAACTCGGATTCAAATAATTATTCAGATGAGCAATCTGAACTGATGAAAAAAACGCCTCAAGCCATTGAAGCGGAAAAAAGCCTACTTAGTACCCTGCTACGTCACCCACAAGAATGCCTAGCAGAAGCCATCGAAGAAGGACTCACCGAACAGATGTTCTATTTGCCAGCGCACCAAATCATCTACGAAAACCTTCTCATAGAGAGTGAAAACCCAGCAGGCACAGACCTCATCTCATTCACCCAAAAACTCGAAGACAAAAACCTCCTCGATAAAGTAGGAGGAGCTGCCAACCTCACCAAAATCTATGGTATCAGCTCAACAAGAGTCAATTTCCTCGACCATTTAAACATCGTCAAACAGAAATACCTCTTACGTCAGATCATCCATGAGTGCACCGACGCCATAGGCGAGGCTTATGACAACCCAGAAGAGCCAGAAGACTTACTCAACGATGTGGAGGGCAAAATCCTCAACATCCGCAAACTCACAGAAAACAAAGACGAGCAGAGCGTCAAAGCCGCCGTATCCCAAGTCTGGGATAACCTATCCGAGACTCTTAATAGCGGAGGCGCTATATCAGGTATATCCACAGGTTATCCAGATTTAGACGCCCTCACAAACGGTCTTAAACCAGCGGAAATGATTGTGCTGGCAGCTCGACCATCACGAGGGAAAACCTCATTGATGATGAATATTATTGAACACGTCTGTGTCGACCAGGGTATCCCTAGCCTCGTATTCTCCTGTGAGATGCCCACCTTACAAATTGTAGACAGACTTGTCTTCTCCAAAGCCAAGTTTGATAAATCAAAAATCAGCAAAGGTTTCAACCCAAGCAGAGAAGAACTCCAATCTATTCGAAAAGCAGCGCAATCTATCGGTGAATCACAACTCTTCATAGATGATACCCCGAGCATGAACATCCAGCATTTTAGAGCTATAGCTCGCCGCAAAAAGCAGGAATCAGACATCCAGTTCATCGCGATTGATTACCTACAACTCATGCGCTCTAGCTCCAAACAAGCCACCAGCTCAAGGGAGCGTGAAATCGCCGAAATATCAGCCGGCATCAAAGCCGTAGCTAAAGAACTCAACCTACCTATCATTGTCTTAGCCCAGCTCAACCGTGACGCAGAAAAAGACGCTCGTGAGCCACGCATGTCAGACCTCAGGGAATCAGGCGCCATCGAGCAAGATGCCGACCTCGTCACCCTACTCTGCCATGATTCAGACCTCAAAAAGTACAAAGACTCCGAAGATACCGAAGGTAGAGCCAGTCTCATCGTCGCTAAAAACCGTAATGGAGCCACAGGGATGGTGCCGCTGACGTTTATTAAGCAATATACACGATTTGAAACTAGAGCCTGGAGCAAAGACGAGGAACACGAAGGCTAAAAACGGGTGCTTTTGAATAAATAGCACACTTCTCAGACTTACGTGGTGCTCGAGTAGCTTTATCTACACTGCGCGCCACGGTTCTTCATCAGTGCACTATTTAAATCAAAACCGTAGTTGGCTAAAACCAACTACTTCACTTCATTTATGATAATTGTAAAATCTAAAAACATTCTCATTTTAGATTTAAAATAACTACAAAATAACTATGGAGCTTTATAGATATTTTTCTTCACATGTTTTTCAAACATTAAATGAAAACCAGTTAATGTTAGCTAAACCATCGACTCTAAATGATCCGTTTGAAGCTTGTTTTAATTATAAAAATAAGCCAACAGAATCAACATTTAGAAAAATTCTAAGAAAACAGTTAACAACATACGCATCTTATTTAGAGCATAAAAAACAATTTCCCAATGAAATCAAAAATAAAAATGATTACAAAGAACATTGCAGGAATAATTTAGAGGCATATGCTAAAAGTTACTATGAAGAATATTTAAAAAATCCAAATGCTGAAGTTATTCGCTTTAAAGAAATACAAGATTGGACTTTGAGAGTTTCTTGTTTTACAGCGACTTCAACAAAACCTGAAAAAGAGGTACTAATGTGGTCACACTACGCTAACAAACATCAAGGTTTTCGTATAAAATTTGAATTACCTGAAAATAATGGTAAATTTTTCATTAAAAAAATTAATTATAAAGAACGAAAAACAGAAATAGATTCATTAGCTCAATTAGACATAGTTACCAAAAATACCCATATGAAAATTTTAACGACCAAATCATCTATTTGGGAATATGAAAATGAATATAGAATGTTTTTTCCTTATACACTAGATGGCCATTATATTGTTAAAAAAGGAGTAGATGATAAATTTAGATCTTATTGCCCAATTGAGTCTAATCAAGTTTTAGCTGTAGATTTTGGGTTAAACTGCAAAGAAAGTGAAATTAGTAAAATTGTAAACCTTATAAAAAATAGAAAAGATTATAATCATGTAAAACTTAGAAGGGCAGCTTATCACCCTACAGACTACGCTTTACAATATGAGGCAATTAGAGTTTAAAAGATTTTTATAGTTAATTGCTGTTTTTTTGATGATTTTAAAGGAGAAGATACAGTTTTAAGAAATAAATGTGGTTGTAAAAAATTAAATAAAAGTTAAAAAACATATAGAAAACTTTTACTAAAGACAAACTGGGGGGAGGGCTACGCTAGCTTGAGAATTTAACCATTAAAAATAAAAGATGAGTAACGATAACACAACACAAGGAGAAGTAGTCAAATCAGTGCTGACTGCTGAGGAGCGTGCGCAATTGACGCCTGATGATATTTTACAAGAGTTTATTGAGGGGAATAAGCGTTTTAGAAATAATAGTTTAACTCCAAGAGATCGTGTGTCTCAAATAGAAGCTGCTGCATCTGGTCAGAACCCTAAAGCTATTGTGTTGAGTTGTATCGATAGTCGTGTGCCTGTGGAGGATGTGTTTGACCAAGGGATTGGAGATATTTTTGTCGGTCGTATAGCGGGTAATTTTGTCAATGAGGATTTACTCGGTAGTATGGAGTTTGCCTGTAAGGCAGCTGGTGCGAAGCTGATTGTGGTGATGGGTCACCAACATTGTGGAGCGGTTAAAGGAGCGATTGACAATGTAGAGTTAGGCAACTTAACAACCACACTTTCTAACATTAAACCTGCCATTCAAATGAGTCAGGACTACGCAGGGGATAAGACTTCTGCGGATGAAGGCTTTGTCAAAACAGTCGCTGAGAATAATGTTAGACACTCAATGAACCTTATTAGAGAAAACAGTCCTATACTCAAAGAAATGGAGGACAATGGCGAGATTAAGATAGTCGGCCTCTATTACACTCTCACTAATGGTGAATTGTTATTTGTTGATTAATGCTCTTTAGGTAACTATCGCCTTTATATATTCTGTATGAAGCGGTTTTTACCTCTAATTCTCTTATAAGATAATTAGATCCTATCACTTTTCACTTTTCACTTTTCATTTTTCGCTCTTAACTTAGAGAACGTATGAGCGAACCTCCATTATCTGAACCACTACGAGTGTGGGCACATATTGATTTAGCTGCTCTCAAGCATAATTTACAGAGCTTTAAGCAGCAAAGTGCTTCAGGTGCGGTGATGGCAGTGATTAAGGCGGATGCTTATGGGCATGGTCTTGCAGCAGTCGCTCATTGTTTGGAGTCACAGCAGATTGATTTTTTTGGGGTGGCGCATGTCGCAGAGGCACAAGCTCTCACCAAGCTAGGTATCAAAACCCGTATTTATTTATTGGGAGCGACCTTACCAGAGGAGCGTGCACAAATTGTCGAGCATGGCTGGACGCCTTGTATCTGTAGTTTGGCTGAGGCAGAGCATTTTGATGCTTTAGCTAAGGAGCAGGGCAAGCAGCTCAAAGTGCATATTGCCATAGATACAGGTATGGGTCGTGGAGGGTTCCTGCCCCAGCAATTAGTAGAAGTTTGTCCTCAATTACAAAGTTTAGAAGCTTTAATTTACGAGGGAGTAGCCTCGCATTTTTGTGCGTCAGATGAGGATGAGGTATTCACCCATTTGCAAATTGAGTTGTTTAATACAGCAGTTGATACTCTGAAAAAACAGATGAATCAGGATTTTGAGTACTTGCATTTAGCGAATACAGCAGGGATTTTGGATTATGATATTCCTAGTTGCAACTTAAGTCGCCCAGGTTTGGGGCTCTACGGCATCGCTGTCGGCCTACCTAAAAATATCAATAATAGTACAGATTTACAGCCTGTCATGACCCTTAAATCCAAGATTACTTTGATTAGAGAGCTGCCCAAAGGAACAAGTCTCTCTTATGGCAGAGACTATATAACGCCACATAAAATGCAGGTTGCAACAGTCGGCATCGGCTATGGAGACGGATACCCTCGTGCCGTGAATAACAATGGGCAGGCGCAAGTCTTTATCGAGGGGCAGCTATGCCCAGTCTTAGGCAGAGTCACGATGGACCAAATCCTTGTGGATGTCTCAGCTGTAGCGCAAGCCAAGGTAGGTTCACAGGTTGAGCTGTTTGGTGCGCACCTATCCGTCAATAAAGTTGCTCAATGGGCACAAACCATACCGTGGGAGATATTTACCCAAATCACGCCTAGAGTGACTAGAGTGGTCAACTAGAGCTTAATATTGATGGTAAATCCACCAGTGCTTAAAGTTACCTGAGATTGCTGTTTGTGTTTGGCTGTGGTTTTACAGTGAGTTTTTTGTTGGGCGCGTTTCCAGTTTTGGTGGTTGATATACTTTTGGGTATCCCAGTAATTGTCAAACGGGTCAAAGGCTTTTTGCTTAGAATAGATGAAATTACTTGAAACCAGATTATCTAAGTATTCGATGTCTCTCCAACTAAGTATTTTAGTTGGCACATGGAAAATAAGCCCATCCGAATGTTTAAGCGTCACTTCATGGTTAATACGACTATAGGTGATAAGTTCAGCTTGAATCACTCTGCCATCATAAGAAGTCCATATTCTTGAACCAGCATGACAAAGGCTAGCCATCATAATCACAAATAGAGTTAAGAGTAGAACTTTCATCATATAAAGTATTTAAGTATAAACTAAATTTAAGGGGCTATCTTTGTCCAATTTCAAGTCAACTTTGTTGACTTGAAGAAATTTTAAAATTTTCATTAAAATGGTCATGATTGATAGACTCTCAACAGTCCCTTTAGTATTTGTCAAAATAGACGAATTTATAAGGGTGGTTATTGAGGAGGAGAGGCTCCCAGTTTTTGACCTTGGTATCGATGAGGTAGTTACTTTTTAACCAAAACAGAGGGATGATAGGTGCGGCTTCTAAGAGAACGGTTTCTGCTTGGGCGAGTTTGTTAAAACGAGCTTGAGGGTCGGCCATTTGTGAGGCTTCTGCGAGGTAGGTTTCATAGGTTTTATCTGCCCAGTTGGTATTATTGTTACCGTTGCCTTCGGTCCACATATCGAGAAAGGTGGTTGGATCGAGATAATCACCAATCCAGCCAGCGCCAGCTAGGTCGTATTCACCTGTGTATTGTTTTTGTAGGTAGGTCCCCCAATCAGCGGTTTTAATAGATACTGTGACGCCTAGATGTTCGCGCCATTTGGCTTGGAGCAGTTCAGCGCTGCGTCTAGCTCCATCACTTTCAGTGATAAGCATGTCGAGTTTGATGGGGGTGTCTCCGATTTTGGCGCGTAAGGCTTCCATCTTGGCTTTGGCTAACTCGAGGTCTAAAGTGACGATTTTAGGGTTGTTATAACCAGTTAGTGGTGGGGTTAGAGAGTGAGCGGCATAACCAGAACCATTGCGAATAACCTCTACATAGAGTTCTCTGTCAATAGCTAGAGATAGGGCATGTCTAAGTTCAAGGTGTTTTAAAAATTCATTTTTTATATTACAACGAATATAGCTGGTGCCGACATAAGGCTCCTCGCGTAAGGATGAAGACATTTCTTTGCGTGCGTATTTAATCAGGTCTGTAGGTATGGAGTAGGTGATATGAAGCTGTTCATCTTCAAACATGCGCATTTCAGTAAAAGGGTTTTTGATAGGTAGGAAATTGATGCCTTCTAATTTGAGATTTTCAATATCCCAGTAGTGCGGGTTTTGGCGCACTTGGATATGCTGATTCACACGCCAAGAAGTCAGTTTAAAAGCACCGTTGCCTACGAGGTTCTTTTCCTTGGACCATGCGGTAAAGCTATCGCCAATCTCACCATGTGCGAGCACCACATGTTTAGGTACAGGATACCAAGTGAAATGCTTGACCACCTCGGGCAGGAATGGCGTAGGCGCCTTAAGTTTGATTTGTAAGGTGTGGCTATCTATTGCCTTGACTCCGACTTGGCTAAAATCAGTGATTTCTCCTTTGTTAAAGGCTTCAGCGCCTTCGATAAAATACAGCATTTCTGCGTATTTAGCAGCAAGAGTGGGAGTGAGGATGCGTTCATAAGCAAATACAAAGTCTTCTGTAGTGACTGGCTTGCCATCTGACCACTTGCCATTTGGTTGTAAATAGAAAGTCCAGAGGGTAAAATCTTCATTAGCTTCCCAGCGCGCGGCAGAGCCAGGCATGGCGGTGGCGTCCTTGGAAGGGTGGTCTATGCAAAGCCCTTCGAACATGGAGCTGAGCAGGTTGTTTTCCAAAACCCCTGAGACTAAATGCGGATCGAGAGCCTTAGGCTCACTTGAGTTGCCTAAAATAAGGATGTTTTGATTGGCTGCCTCTTGAGCTTGCTGTAGGGGATTACAGCTGCTTATTAAAGCCAAAAACAAAAGACTTAATAAGCAAATAGGTTTCATATAAGCTAGATAATACCTATTTATCTGAAAAATGCAAAGCCATGCTCATAGCTGCGTTTTTTTCAGAGTTGTCTTGCGACTTATCAATCAGCAATTGTAGGCCTTCGATACAAGACTGCCATTCAGCGGCTTTTGCTGAGCTAACCTCGTCAGAAGTTGATTTACCAATCTCATAACGATCGAGCATGGCGGCCATTTCAATGAGTTGATGACGAAAATGTAAAAAACTAGCGTCGATGACATCTTGGCTACTTGGGGCAA
The DNA here is from genome assembly GCA_002387565.1 of Akkermansiaceae bacterium UBA4589. GTDB lineage: Bacteria > Verrucomicrobiota > Verrucomicrobiia > Verrucomicrobiales > Akkermansiaceae > UBA4581. Next base: position 22,851 of record DGJT01000005.1, read on the forward strand.
TGGCTTGTTTAGTAAAAGAAGTGCTCATAAGAATAAAATTAAATGAAATTAGCAAATTTAAGCTCATTTTACAAACGTCTTTACTTGCAACTTTTGTTTATTTGCTCATATATAGTCTTCATGCAAGTTTTCAAAGAGAGTGAGCAAGGTTTTGCTAAGCTTTTTACTGCTTTAGACAGAAGAGCCATTGCTAATGAATCAGTTGTCGATACGGTGGCGGATGTCATTGCTCAAGTGAAAGCCAAAGGGGACGCTGCTCTCATTGATTATACGGCTCGTTTTGACGGCGTGACATTGACAGCTGACGATTTATGGGTGAGTGAGGAGGAAAAACAAGCCGCCCTAGATAGCCTTAGTGAGCAAAGCAAGGCCGCTTTTGCTGCGACTTTAGAAAACATTCAAATTTTTGCTAAACACAGTCTAAAACAAGATTGGCAAACTCATAACGCTCAAGGTGCAGTTATAGGTGAGCGCTTTTACCCTTATGATAGAGTAGGTGTTTATGTGCCAGGTGGTAAAGCACCTTTAGTATCAAGCGCTTTGATGACTGCTGGTTTTGCGCAAGCAGCAGGGGTTAAAGAAATTATTGCGGCAACTCCTGTGCAAAAAGATGGCAAGGTCAATCCTGCTTTACTCGCTGCGTTGGTGTATTGTGGAGTGAATAAAGTATTAAAGGTTGGAGGTGCGCAAGCTATTGCTGCCTTAGCTCTGGGAACAGATCAGGTGCAACCTGTAGAAAAAATTGTAGGACCAGGCAATGTTTATGTAGTAGAGGCCAAGCGTCAGTTAGTAGGCGCTGTCTCGATTGATATGCTGCCTGGACCTAGTGAAATTTTAGTGCTTGCAGATGATTCTGCTAATCCAGCTTATATCGCGGCTGATCTGTTGGCACAAGCTGAGCATGGACCAGATAGTGATATCGTGTTTATCACAGATTCCGAAAACTTATTAGAAAGTGTACAGCAGGCAATCAAAGAGCAGCTTAAGACACTGAGTCGTGCAGAGATAATCGATAAAGTCTTACAAACAAAAACCAAAGTCTTTTTAGTTGAGCAGCTATCATCAGCGGTTGATTTAGTTAATGCCTATGCTCCAGAGCATTTGAGCTTAGCGGTAGCCAATCAAGATAATTATATCGGGCAGATTAGAACAGCTGGAGCTATATTTGTTGGTGATATGAGCCCTGTAGCTGTAGGCGATTTTGTGGCTGGCCCTAGTCACACACTACCGACAGGTGGAGCTGGCAAGTCATTTTCAGGCTTGAGAGCAGATCAATTTCAGCGCCGTATCAGCGTGGTTCAATTAGATAAAGAGTCGCTATCTAAGTCGCTTGAGTTTGTTGAAGAGTTTGCGCGTATTGAGGGCTTAGATGCGCATGGTCAATCCGCCAGCATTCGACTTCAGTAATGTTTATTATGGGAATTGTAATAACTGCGCTTTATCAATAAAAAATAAACTAAACCATGAAAACAAGTATTAGCTTTGCCTTAATTATAAGCGCTATGTTGGTACAAGCAGCGCCAATAAAGTCATTATTTGACAATGTTTATGAGCTCACATCATCAGATGGGCGTAAATTAAGAGCCAAGATATTAGAGTTTAAACCCCAGGTTATTTCTGTAGAAGCTGAGGCTAACAAAACAGTATATGAAATACCTTATGCTAAGCTTAATCAGCTGACTCAAACTCAATTACATGAATTGTGGGCCATGGAAATTAACCAAAAGCTAGGTTTAGAAATAATGCCGAAAAATAACGAAAAGCTTTGGAAGTATAATATTTTAGATTTTGCGGAGAAATTTAGTATTAATAGACAAATTAAAATTCCTGATACAGCGGATTATTATTATTTGACTAATTACGAAGGTCAGATTTTAGGTGCTAGGGCTTATCATTTAAGAGCTTATCCCAATGACTTAGGCGATAAAACTAAACTTAAGCACGTTGAAATTGAGTTTGCTAATGTCAAAGCCTATCCTGGTTCAGAAGAAGAAATAGATGCAACTAGTTTTTTTGTTACAAAAAAAGGAGGTTTTGATGACTTAGAGGCTGCTATGCTTGCTGACAAAAAGGTTGTGAGTAAGCAGCTTAATCAATCTTTCGGGCAAGGTGTTGAGGCAATTAATGGTGACCGTACCTTTACTCGCTGGGATTCCAAAGGTTATAGTTTTTTACTAGAATCAAGAAGCTCAGAGGCACTTATTTTGCACATTGTACCAACAGCCTCATTACCTAGTTTAGATAAAAATAATGAATAAAATATATTACAAATATATCGTTTTACATATTTTACTGTTAGTTTGGCAACTACCCTTAGCCAAGTCAGCAGAAGTTGTATCTGTATTTAATGATTACCATGAATTAACTTCTACAGACGGCAGGACCCTGAGCGCTAAAATTGAAAAATTTGAAGAAGACAATTTAAGCATACAATTAACCAATAATAGTAGGTATAAACTCCCCTATAATAGATTAAGTGAAGAAACTCAAAATAATCTACATCAGCTATGGGCAGAAGAAATGAACAGCAAGTTTGGTATGACGATTTTCCCTGTAGATGGTAGTCATATCCAAGATATGCCAGCTTCACAATGGGCAAAATTAATTGGTATCAAAAAAGAGTCAGAAACCAGTTACGATAGTAGCTATCGCAATTACTTTAAAGAGAAGAAGGCTTTAAATTCTGCAGTATATACTATATCAGCGTATGCTAAAAACTTAGATAAAGAGCATAAAATAAAACATATTTCTGTTGTTTTTGCCAATAAGGGAGATTCTATAAAGTCTATAGAAACTTCCCCTGAAATGCTTCAATCTGTTTATGATGATTTACAAAAAGAAGCACTTAAAGAGCTCAATGAAAAAATTGATTTAGCAACGGCTTCTATCAAAGAGCAGTTCGAGGCATGGTTTGGTGAATCGACCAGAATGAATTATGGTTATGGCAGCCAAAAAGAATATTTAGATCGATGGGATTCTAAGGGTTATAGTTTTTTGCTCAATAGCAAAAAAGATGAATTAGTTTCATTAAAAATTATACCTACTTCTTTTTTAGAGCAAGAAAAACAACAAGTAGAAATCAACACAGAGGAGCTAGTATCACGTATTGAAACTAATGATTTTGGCGATGTGGTTTTGGGCGACATGCCAATGGTGAATCAAGGGCCTAAGGGTTACTGCTTCCCTGCTACTTGTGAGCGTATGATGCGCTATCTAGGCATTGAAGCTGATATGTATAAGTGGGCGATGGCAGGAAAGACAGATGCTGGAGGAGGAACCAGTTCCAAGGATATTATTCCTAAAATTAGTAATTATATAGTGCAAAAAAGTAATAGTAGATTAAAAAAGCTTAATTTTAGCAAACTTGAGCTTAATGACATTAGCGAGTGGATAGACAAAGGTGTGCCGATTTTGTGGACCATGTATTCTAGCGATCAGTATAATTTAATAGCTCAGCAGCGCACACAAAGCCGCGAAAAACAAAACCCTCAAATGTGGGCAACTCAAATTGCTAAAGAAGCCATAGCTAATAGTCAAGCATTACAAAATAACAGAGAAGGAGGTCATATATGTATGATTATAGGTTATAACGAAATGACCAATGAGGTTGCGGTTACAGACTCTTGGGGATCAAGTTACGCGTTACGTTGGGTGCATGTGGATGAAGTTCGAGCCGCGACATGGGATGATGGAATTGCTTATGTAGGATTTCCCGAGCAATAAGAAGAGACGGCACGCTTGATTGCCCGATATAAAAGGAATCTTTTGCTTGACAAGGCAGGGAGTCTGCATTAATTTGCATTCCCCAATTAAATTATTAACAACATATGCGCGGTATAACAGTAAAAGGTGACGAAGGAATTGATAAGGCTCTCAAGCGTCTTAAGAATAAGCTTGATTCAGAAGGTATTCTCGAAGAAATTCGTCGTCGTCGTTCATTTGAATCAACCATCGTTCGTAGCCGTAGAAAAGCTAAATCAGCTCCTAAGCGTTACAAAGCTCGTTGGAACTACGATGCTCCTGCTAAAAAAGAAGCTTAATTTTGATTATTGAGATGACTAAGCAAAGCATCCAGAAAGTAATTTATATCTTTTTGCTTACCCTAATTGCATTTTTTGTTTATTGGGCGTTTAAATCATTAGATTTAATTGGTCTTATCTAATTAGATAAAGCTATTAAACCATTGAATTAAAAAAGCCGGCCGAGTTTACCTTTGCCGGCTTTTTTGTTGACTAACACCAAAAACCTACCATTATAATTCGCATGAAAACGTACTGCTTTATCTTCATTTTTGCCTTTTTGGCTAATTTTATTTTTGCTCAGTCAAATAACTTTCTTGGAAAAGAAATTGCAGAGATTGAGATTCGTTATAAAAAAGGTATAGAGTATCCCAAAAGTCGTTGGGCAAGCTTTATTGATTTGAAACCAGGCGATAAGCTTACTTATGATAATTTAAATACAGCTACTAAAGACCTCTACGACAGCGGTTTGATTGATGATGTAACCACATTAGTTGATTCAGCAGCCAATGATAAGGTCAAAGTTATTTTTGAAATCAGTACTCGTGTACTACTCAATAAAATAGGCTTTGAAGGTAATAAAAAGTTTAGTGATCGTAATCTAGTTGACGAGCTTGACTTGGAAACTGGCTCAGTGCTTACAGACAAAGCTCTTTTTGAGGCTAAAAAAGTATTGTTAGAGGCGTACGTTAAGGCGGGCTATCCGAATGCTGTTATTAGCTATGACATACAAAACCTTAAGTCTGGTTATGCTAACTTAATCTTTACAGTTAACGAAGAAAATAGACAGGTTATCGAAAAAATCATCTTTGAAGGTAATGACTTTTTTGCTAAGCAAGATTTACTTAGATACACTAAAACTAAACCAAAAGGCTTTTTCTCATTCCTTACCAAGTCTGGTCGTTTTGAAAAGGATGTATGGCAACGAGATTTAAAAAACATAGTCACTGGTTACCAAAACAAAGGTTACCTTAAAGCAAAAGTGACCGACTGGAAGCTTGAGCAAATCAAAGGTAAAAAGTGGCAATTAACTGTCACAATTGACGAAGGTAGCCTGTATCAAGTGGTTGATGTCAGTGTAGAAAGCACTTCTATCTTTAAAGCTTCAGAACTTGAGCCGCAACTTTATATGCTGGCTGGGGATGCGTATTCAGCAAATAAAGTAAATACGGACAAAGAAACTATAGCTAATTTCTATGGTTCAAAAGGTTATGCTGATGTGCGTATTAATCCGGCACTGACAGATAGAGGTCCTGGCAAAGTCGCTCTTAGATATGAGATCACACCAGGTAAGTCATATACCACTGGTCAAATTGAAATAGAAGGTAATATTAAAACAAAGGATAAGGTCATTCGTCGTGAGCTGGTTACGAAACCAGGTAAGCCGCTAAGCTCTGTTGATTTAGACGTGAGCGAAGCTAGACTTAGAAACTTAAACTATTTTGATGCGGTTACTATCAGCACAAATAAGAGCAAACAGATTGAAGGTGCTAGAGATGTAGAAATCAAGGTGCAAGAAAAGCCAACAGGCTCTATTTCATTTGGTGCAGGTGTTAGCTCCATTGATAGTGTGGTTGGCTTTATTGACCTCACACAAACGAACTTTGATATACAGGATCCATTTAGCTTTAGTGGTGGTGGACAGCGTTTTAATGCTAATGCTCGTTTAGGTAGCGAGAGATCAGATTTTAGTATTTCATTAACCGAACCGTGGTTCATGGGTCGTCCACTTTCTGTAGGTATCGAATTATTTACGACAAGTTCTAGCTATTACAGTGATTTGTACGAGCAACAAAATACAGGAATGGCTGTGTTTGCAAGAAAACAAATAGGTAAGAAAAGTAGCTTACGCCTCCAATACCGTGTTGAGCAAATTGATATGGATTATGATTTTGCCCAAGTCAGCGCGTTGCCGAATGCTTTTAGTAATGAAGATGATTATTTTAAAAGCGCTATAGAAGCTAGGTTCTCTTTTGAAGACAAGGACAGCCTTTTTGTCACACGTGAAGGTAAGCAATTAGATCTTAGCCTTGATTTGGCTGGAGGTTTGTTCGGTGGAGATATAGAGACAGTAACCTTCCAGGGTAACTACAAGCAATTTTGGAACTTTAAATGGGACACCATCCTTATTTGGAAAACACAATTTGCTTTTGTAGATAATTGGTTTAATGGCGATGAAGTTCCTGTATTTGAACGTCAGTTTTTAGGTGGTTCAAATGATTTGAGAGGTTTTGACTACCGTGAGGTTGGTCCTCGTGCCATTGTTGATGGAGCGAACCAAGTAGAAGTGATCGGTGGTAACAGTAAATTGGCCACTACGCTTGAATATACGATTCCTCTAGGTGAAATTCTACGTGGAGCTGTGTTCACAGATGTAGGTTCTATTAGTGATGATACATGGACATTGGAAACAGATGAAATTTATGGTGATGTAGGTTTTGGTATAAGAATTCAAACACCTCAATTCCCATTAGCTTTAGATTATGCTTTCCCTGTGATTGTTGAAGACGAAAGAGCGGATGATGGAGGCCAGTTTAACTTCTATTTAAACTACGCATTCTAAAGAATGGGGTTTCAATGGGACTTGCAAAAATACTTAATGCTAAATTATTGAGATATAAACCTTGGCTTATACCTAGTTTCTAAGGCATAATCTGAGTTATTAAGAGGCTCTGATTCTATAGATTTTTTGTATCATGGAGGAAAAACAATGTCCCAAATGCCAGTTTACTTTGGCAAAACTGCAAGATATACGCCGCTTAGGTTGTGCTTATTGTTTTAAAGTATTTGCTGATGAATTAGCTCCAGCTATAGCGAGTATACAAAAGCAAGAGCAGCATATTGGCCGCAAACCGCAAATCAGCATCAAGGTTCAAACGGATAAGCTCAATAGTCAGTTGCAAAAAGCTATCGCTCAAGAAGCCTACGAAGAAGCAGCCAAAATCAAACAAAAACTCTCTGTACTCATTGAGTCATCATGAAATTTAGTACATTGATTAATAATCCAGCTGACTGGATGATGGGCGAAGGTGAGGAAAATGATGTAGTCATCACTTCACGTGTACGTCTAGCGCGCAATATTGAATCAGACCCTTTTCCTGGTTGGCAAACTGCTACGCAAAGAGAGCTCACTCTGGGTAAGCTCAAGCCGGCATTAGAAACTATTCCAGAAATGAAAGAAGGCCTCTGGCAGGACCTAGCCGATTTGAGCAAAGTACAAAAGCAAGTTCTCGTAGAGCGTCATCTCATTAGTCGTGAACATGCGGCTAAGAGCAAGGGGTGTGCCGTGCTCATTAATGAAACACAATCATTAAGCTTTATGGTCAATGAAGAAGACCATATGCGCTTACAAGCTATGCAGCCAGGGTTACACCTCAAAGAAGCCTATGAACAATTGTTAAGTGCAGAACAATTTCTCGATCAAGAATTGGAGTGGGCCTATGATGATCAATTAGGCTTCCTTACTGCCTGTCCTTCTAACCTGGGTACGGGCATGCGCGCCTCGGTCATGATGCATTTGCCAGGATTAGCTTTGTGTAATCAAACTAAGCAAGTCATGCAAGGTTTAACCGACATAGGGGTTGCTATACGCGGTTTTTATGGAGAAGGCACTGAGTTTTTAGCCAACTTATTTCAAATTTCCAATCAAGCTACTTTAGGCCTTTCTGAGGAGCAAATCATCAATAGCCTCACACAGACAGTAGCCGAAGTCGCCACCCAAGAGCGCTATGCTCGTCAACGTCTCATTAAAGAAAGGCCAGACTTCCTCACCGACCAGATTAGTCGCTCTTACGGCTTACTCAAGCACGCCTACCTCATGGAGTCCAAAGAAACACTCCATCACCTATCTCTAATCAGATTAGGCCGAGACCTAGGCTTCTTCCCTAAATCATCAGCTCAACTCTGCAACACCATGCTCCTAGACATGCAACCAGGCCACCTCCAGCTCCACAAAAAGCATCAAATGGACATAGAACAAAGAGATATAACCAGGGCTAGTATCATGAGAAAGATGATTAGTAGTGTTCCTGCTCCTGAGCGCCCCTTTTAAATTTATCCTTTTAGTCAAAAATAGGCTAGCTTCATACTGTCGTGGTGCTCGAGTAGCCCTCTCTACACTGTGCTCAATCAAATGAACGGTTATTCAGCTAACTTATTTTTGAGTTCTTGGGCAGATATTTGACCTGGTGCAGTAGGCTCTCCTAGGTAGCCATAGTTGAGGCAAGAGCTTTGTTTGGCTAAATAGATTCTAGATTTAGCCCCTAGCTCTTGCATGCCCATCATGGAGAAAGGTTGTTCTGGGTATTGTTCCATGAATTGAGCCATCCATTCAACTTCTTCCCATGTGTTAGGTGTGAAAGCGAGTTTAATCACATCGGGTTTAAGCTCTAGCGCTTGCTCAATTACTTGAGTAAATTCAGCTTGGTTAACGCCTTTGTCAAAGTTGTGGTAAGAGAGGATAGTTGCGACACTTTGAGTTTTGTTGCCGATCATCAATTCAAAGAATTTATCTTTAAGTGGGCTTTTGATGATAGACATCAGCTCTATATCCATGGCTTGAGCTTGTTTTTGCCAAGCTTTTAGGAGCTCGTAACGCTGTTGTTCACTGAGCTGGTTGATGCCCCCTTCGTTACTGGCTCTAGCCGTGACAATTAGAGGTAGAGTAAGGCAGTTGAGTGCTGTAATATCTAAGCTTTGTTCTTGTGGTAGGGCATCGAGACGTAGCTCAACCCAGTCACATTCATTTAAACTAGCTTGTAGGATATCATCTCTAAGGTAGCTTGAGCCGACAATTTGAGCTTGGGTGAAATTAGCTGACATAAATTAGTCTAAAAAGTAATGTTGAAGAGCTTGTGCGATGTTAAGGTCAACTGTGTACATGACATCTAAGGTTAGCACGTTATCTCCTACTGGCTCTTCAAGTGTTTCAAATTGACTCTTGAGTAATTCTGGGTCCATAAAATGGTCAGTAATTTCTGCACGCTTTAAAGCGCGTTGATAAAGCAGTTCGTAAGTGCCTTTGAGGTGAATAAACTCTAAATGAACTCCTGGAGGGCTTAATATGTCTCTATAGCGTTGCTTAAGTGCTGAGCAACCAATGACCAAAGGTTTAAATTCATGATAATTTTCAATAATACCGCGTAAAGTTTCCAGCCAACTTTGCCTATCCTCATCAGTCAAAGGAGTGCCTTTTGACATCTTTTGGATATTTTCTTCTGGATGATAATCATCGCCATCCATAAAATTCATATTAGCTCGTTTAGCAAATAGTTTGCCGAAGGTTGTTTTGCCACAACCACTCACTCCCATAATAATGTAAATAGTGGATTTTTTTTTCATAGTTTTTGTAGCAATAAAACGTAAGCTTTAAAGAAAATTAATTAGCTAAATTCAGGTGCCAAGTAAAGTAATATCCTATAAAATTATCTTGATATATGGGCTTATTTCCTATTTATTAACTGTCCAACCTCTTTTTTAGGAGGGGGTGTACTGGTTTCGACTAGTGTATTGTAACCTTGGTTGCATGTGGAGGTTAATCGGTTGGCCTCCTAAAAAGCCGATTAAAACATAATTGCAGATTCTAACGAATTAGCTCTCGCTGCTTAATTGTTCAGCGATGCTCTGCCTAAGGTGTCTACGCTTAGGTTAGAGTATTATATTAGTAGACTTAATCACCTATCGGGTAGCCGGATAGAATGATGACATTCCACAGGTTAATCGGAGATCACAAGCTGTTTGCTAGCGACCTATCTCTTAAAGCAACTATAGCAGACTAAACATGTAGTAGCTAAGGGGCTCAAGCATTTAGGACAGGGGTTCGATTCCCCTCACCTCCACCAAAAAATAACGTTTTCACTTCATTTATTATGTCACAAGAATCAGTTCAACGTGGAGCTACTGTTTTTTCTAATATTTGTGCGGCCTGTCATCAACCACATGGAAGAGGCATGAAAGGAAGCATTCCTCCATTAGATGGTTCAGAGTGGCTGAATGCCAAAGTTAAAGGCATACCTGTATCTATTCTGCTAAAAGGTCTTGAAGGGCCGATTACTGTCAAAGGAGAAAAATTTGATAATGTAATGCCCTCTAAAGCTACTTTGTCAGACCAGCAAATTGCTGACGTTTTAACCTATGCGCGCAAGCAGTGGTCGAACAATAGCTCTCCTATTACCGCCGAGTACGTAACTCAAGTCAGAGCCTCTTTAGTAAATCGTAAAAAGCCATGGACATCTCAAGAGCTGAAATCTATGGTAGGAGGCAAAATTGAAAAGGAAGAACAAAATAGCTCGCCGTTTTCTTATAAAGCCCCAACTACTCTTGAGGTCGTTAATAAAGCTGATGCATTGCAAGCTTCAACTATAGCTCAAATGACCCCTCAGGTGCCTCAATCTGAGTCTTCATTTCTATTTATAGCAGTAGTGATGATTGGTCTTATGAAGCATATTCATAGAGAGAGACACAAATAAGTCTTTTAAAGTTTGAAGATTTTTTCGGAATCTGCTTAGATTCTTTATCTTTATTTATTGAAAAATAAATAATTAAGCATGAAGACTTTTTATTTATAATGGCAACGTATCAAAATCAGGACTTTATTTTCGGTCAATTAGTTCAAGCGGGCTATCTAAGCGCTGAAGCAGTTGAGGCAGTATCAGGTTCAGCAAACCCTCTGGCTAATATTGTTTTGGGAGGACATTTAAATTCACGCGATCTCGCTTACTGGATTGCCCAAATTGCTGGTGTTGATTTTTATGAAATTAGCGAGTATAAAGTTCCCGATAATGTTGAAGAATTGATTTCAGGAGAACTAGCACATCGCTATCATGTTCTTCCGATAGAAAAAGATGATTTTGGATTAAAAATCGCTCTTGCTGACCCTTTTGACTTAGAGCTTATTGATAATCTTGCTCATACTTTAGGAGAGGAGTTGACCGCTTTAGTAGTTGATCCAGAAGCCCTGGAGGCCAAAATTGCCGTTGCCTACCCTAAATATGAGGAGGAAGAAGACATTAGCCAATTAAAAATGGCTGACATCATGGCGAATTTAAGCGCAGAGGATGCAGAAGATGCCCCAGTGATTCTACTTGTTGAGCAAATGCTCTTAGATGCTATTAATATGAGCGCCAGTGATATTCATATTGAGCCTATGGAGACGAACTTGGTGATCCGTTTTCGTGTCGACGGTAAGCTCATAGTGGTGGCGCAACACCCTAAGAAGCTTTTGCCATCTATCATTGCCCGTATTAAAGTGATGACGGGCACTATGAGTATTGCAGAAAAACGCATACCACAAGATGGCCGTATCCAAACTAATAAAGCGAACAAAACTTTAGATTTAAGGGTTTCTAGCGTGCCTAGTAATCATGGCGAAAGTATAGTGATGAGGGTATTAGATAAAAGCGCCTTAACTCTCGGGCTTAGTCAACTAGGCTTCCTTTCTGATGATGAAGCCACCTTTAAACGTTTAATGCGCTTACCTGATGGAGTCATTTTGGTGACAGGCCCAACAGGTTCTGGTAAATCAACGACACTGTATGGTTGTTTGAATTTGGTTAATAAGCCGGATTGCAAAATTATCACGGCTGAAGATCCAGTTGAATATGAAATGCCAGGTATTAATCAGGTTATGGTGAGACCTGATATTGGCATGACATTTGCTGCTGCATTGCGCTCCATGCTTAGACAAGCGCCTAATATTATTATGGTAGGTGAAATTAGGGATGAAGAGACGGCAACCATCGCCATTAACGCTGCACTTACGGGTCACTTGGTGCTTTCTACTTTGCATACTAATGATGCTCCTAGTGCTGTAGCTCGCCTTTCTCATATTGGAGTTAAAAAATTCCTCATTGCCTCAGCTGTGCGCGCTGTATTAGCGCAGCGTTTGGTAAGAAAAATTTGCCCATTCTGCCAAGAACCTTATGAGCTGAGTCAGCGTGAAATGCAAACATTCAATCTCGATGCATCACAACTGACAGGTAGTAATATTATGCATGGTGTAGGCTGTGATAAATGTTCACACTCAGGCTATAAAGGGCGTGCAGGCGTATTTGAAATCTTTGAAATGACAGATGCTATTCGTCACTTTGTTAACCGTGACATCACCACGGATGAGCTAAGACACGAAGCAAAAGAGCTTGGCATGAGAACCATGCGTGAAGACGGCATTCGTAAAGTCCTATCTGGAATGACCACAGTGCAAGAGGTCTTATCTGTAACCGCTAACTATTAATCTATTAACTTATGGAGCTGTTGCAAGTCTCTAAATCATGAGAAAATAATGAAATTTATTAAATACGACTTCGCTAACGCTCAAATTGATAAAAGTACAGAAGCTTCTTTTCACATAGGCGGCGTTTCTCCCTCATTAGGTATGGCAATACCTAATATCAGTCTAGCCTTGCCTATGAAAAAATTAGCGTTCAGCTCCTAATTCATAGCCTTACACCACCACCAAATTATGATTGACGACCAAGATCTCTTAAATGCTTTAGTTCAACAAGGATTAATAAATCAAGGCCTTAGCGAAGAAATAGGCCGTGAAGTCTTTGCCAGTGGCAAAGACCCGATTAGTATTCTTGTTGATTTTCAAGTCATCAGTGAAGAAGCACAAGCATGGCAGGCGCTAGCAGAGCAGCTCCATGCTGAGTACTTAGATTTGAATACTTGGGAGGCTCCAGAAGCTATCCATACGCTTATGCCTGGTTCTTTAGCAAGGCTACATGGAGCTTTGCCTATCACGATTAGTGAGCGAGGGTTACATCTTGCTTTAGTTAACCCACTGAACCCTCAAACAATAGAAGATTTGCGCTTTGCGACAGGGCAAGAAATTCAATTAATTATATCTGACCCTAAAGATATTAATGATAAAATCGAAGCTCATTTTGGTGGTGCGGAGCAAGCCATGATGGAGATTATGGGTCAATTAGCCTCGTCAGAGGGTATGGGTAATGAGGCTAATTTACAGGATCAAGTACAGTCAGCGCCTATTATTCGCTTCGTCGACCTTGTTTTACAAAGAGCCGTTGAGCTGAGAGCTTCCGATATTCACTTTGAGCCTTTCGAAGAAGAATTTAAATTACGTTACCGTGTAGATGGAGCGCTTTATGAAATGAGCCCACCAGCTCCTGAACTCGCTTTACCTATTATATCAAGGGTTAAGGTCATGGCTAATTTAAATATTTCTGAGCGCCGCGTACCTCAAGATGGACGTATTGTGAAAAAAATAGGAGATAAGTCAGTAGAAATGAGGGTTTCTAGTTTGCCTACTCAACATGGTGAAAGTGTGGTACTTAGAGTGCTTGATCGTTCGGCTGTGAGCTTAGACCTGAATGATTTGCGTTTACCACCTAATATACACGAGTATATTGTTGAAACAGTACAGAAACCTAATGGAATTTTTGTGGTCACAGGCCCAACAGGAGCAGGTAAAACCACCACTCTTTATGCTGCGTTACAAGAAATCAATAACGAAGATTGCAAAATCCTCACGGCAGAAGACCCAGTCGAATATGACATGGATGGTATTGTACAAATTCCTATTAATGAAGCTATTGGGCTTGATTTTCCGCGTGTCCTAAGAGCTTTTCTACGTCAAGACCCTGATAAAATAATGGTGGGGGAGATGCGTGACTTGGATACAGCTCAAATCGCTATTCAAGCTGCGCTTACGGGTCACTTGGTAATTTCTACTTTACATACCAATGATGCTCCAGGTGCTGTAACTCGTCTCTTTGATATGGGTGTAGAACCTTTCCTTGTGGCGGCCTCAGTAGAAGGTATTTTAGCTCAGCGCCTAGTAAGAACTATTTGTGCTGAATGTCGAGCTATGTATGAACCAAGCGAAGCTATTTTAGAACAACTAGGACTCTCTGCTTACGAAATTGGTAATAAAGAATTTTATACAGGTGAGGGTTGTGTTAGCTGTGGCCAGTCAGGCTACAAAGGCCGTAAAGGTTTGTACGAACTCTTTGATATTAGTGAGCCTATTCGTGATTTGATTAACGAGAGTGCGCCTAGTGTGGTTCTTAAGCAAAAGGCCATAGAATTAGGTATGTCCACACTAAGAGAGGACGGACTAGCTAATATCTATGCAGGTCACACTACGGTAGAAGAGGTGCTTAAGTACACTTAGGAATAGTTATTATTCACACAGTTTAGCTCTTTGGTTCCTCCAATGAGCCCAGTTGATGTTGATCGGCTAATTGCTGGAGTCTTGCGCCAATCTCTTCTTCATCTAAGAGATTGAGGAGCTGAATAGCGTCATGCAAAATAGTTAACTCTTGATGCGAGTAGTAACGGAAATCTTGTTTTTCTGATTCTTGAGGGTTGGCATCATGGAACTGGCGAGAAAGCTCTAGGCAAAAGTTGCGCAATTTTTGCTGTGTAACGTTATGCGGAACCACACAGATGAAGTCCTCCCATTTGTAATCTAAAGCACGCTTAATTTTATGATTACGGGCTGCGGATACATACTCTAGGAGAAAATCTCGCGTCTTAATCCTATCAAAATGATTTTTTGGTTTATAAAAAAGCTCAAAGATTTGTTTTGCTCCCAACATGGAAGATAGACTAAGTCAGAACTTTGTTGAGGTAAATAATAAATCAAAAAATCCTGTCGTTGCGTTACAAAATTAGCTTTTAAACTTAAAAATCCAGCACCTCTTACGAAGTGCTGGATTAATAAAAGGCTAATCTAACCTAAATTAAATAGTCTTAACTCCTTCTTTAATAGAAGAACTGAGGTAATCTCTATTGAGCTTAGCGATATAAGGGGGTCATTTGAGCCTCATTTATTCTGGCGAATAAAATTTCGGCTCTTATCAGCGTTAAAACTATTTATTAAATAGTCTTAACTCCTTCTTTAATAGAAGAACTGAGGTAATCTCTATTAAGCTTAGCGATATTGTCGACGCTGATTTCCTTAGGGCAGACGGCTTCGCATTCGTATTGGTTGGTACAGTTACCAAAGCCTTCGGCATCCATTTGAGCCACCATGCCAAGCACACGTTTTTTCTTCTCAGCTTGTCCTTGTGGGAGGTTATTGAGGTGAGCAGCTTTAGCAGAGACAAAGAGCATTGCAGAGGCGTTTTTACAGGCCGCAACACAAGCACCACAACCGATACAAGCTGCAGCAGCAAAAGCAGCGTCAGCTAATTCCTTTTCAATGGGAAGGCTGTTAGCATCTACAGCTGAACCAGTGCGGATATCCACAAAACCACCTGCTTGGATGACTCTATCCATGGCTGATCTATCAACCATAAGGTCTTTGAGCACAGGGAAAGCATTAGCACGGAATGGCTCAATCCAAATCGTGTCACCATTGCTAAATGAGCGCATATGAAGTTGGCACGTAGTGACGGCTTGTTCTACACCGTGAGCCACGCCATTGATGTTGAGTGAGCAAGCTCCACAGATGCCTTCGCGGCAGTCGTGGTCAAAATGAATGACATCCTTGCCTTCGGCAATGAGCTCTTCGTTGACGATATCGAGCATTTCTAGAAAAGAAGCGCTAGTTGGGATGTTGTCAGCTTGGATGGTTTCAATTTTACCTTTGTGTTCGGTGCTTTCTTGTTTCCAGACTTTGAGCGTAACGTTGATTGTTTCAGCCATAATATTTTTTATTTAAAGTGGATATATAAGTGGTCAGTAAATGTTCGGTGTTTATTGGTAACTACGAATAGATGGTTTAACTTCTTCAAAGACCAGCTCTTCTTTGTTCAAGCTAGGTTGAACGCCTTCACCTTGGTAACCCCAAGCAGCGACATAACCAAATTCGTCATCACGACGCTTGGCTTCACCTTCTTGAGTAGTTCCAGCTTGGACTTCTGGGTCAGCTTGGGTAAATTGGTGTTCAGCACGGAAATGGCCACCACACGATTCTTCACGATTAAGAGCGTCATGGCACATGACATCAGCAAATTCGATAAAGTCAGCAACACGTAGAGCTTTTTCAAGTTCTTTGTTCAGTTCACCTGCATGACCAGGAATACGTACATCTTCCCAGAAGGCTTTTCTGATTTCTGGAATTTTAGCGAGGGCTTCTTTGAGGCCCTCTTCGGTTCTTTCCATGCCGCACTTATCCCACATAAGGAGTCCGAGTTCACGGTGAATACTGTCCACACTGCGTGTTCCTTTAATACTTAAGATTTTTTCAATGCGTTCACGGCTTTCTGTGGCTGCTTTTTCAAATTCTGGATGCTCAGTAGTCACTGTGCCTGGCTTTTGGCTTGCGAGGTAATTACCAAGAGTGACAGGAATCACAAAATAACCATCAGCAAGTCCTTGCATGAGAGCAGAAGCACCTAAACGGTTAGCTCCATGATCAGAGAAGTTCGCTTCTCCCAATACATGTAGTCCTGGAACATTACTCATGAGGTTGTAGTCTACCCAGAGACCACCCATGGTGTAGTGTACCGCAGGGTAGATGCGCATAGGGCTTTTGTAAGGGTCTTCACCTGTAATTTTAGCATACATTTGGAAGAGGTTTCCGTAACGAGCACGAATGGCGTCTTCGCCAAGGCGGTCGATAGAGTCAGCAAAGTCGAGATAAACACCTAAACCGCTAGCTCCTACGCCACGACCTTCGTCACAGACCTCTTTGGCAGCACGTGAAGCAATATCACGTGGGCAAAGGTTACCAAATGACGGGTATTTACGCTCAAGATAGTAATCTCTGTCTTCTTCAGCGATTTCTGCGGCTGGTTTACCACAGTCTTCAGCTTTTTTCGGTACCCAGATACGACCGTCATTACGTAGAGACTCAGACATGAGCGTCAATTTAGATTGGTAATCACCACTCACTGGAATACAGGTTGGATGAATTTGAGTGTAACAAGGGTTCGCCATGTAAGCGCCCTTTTTATAAGCCTTGAGAGCGGCAGTGACATTACAACCCATCGCATTGGTGGAAAGGAAGAAAACATTACCATAACCACCTGTTGCAAGAATGACTGTATCAGCAGCATGACTGGTAATTTCACCAGTGACTAAGTTACGAGAGATAATGCCTTTGGCGTGGCCGTCGACTTTGACAATGTCGAGCATCTCTGTTCTAGGGTGCATAGTGACACCGCCTTTTGAGATTTCTTTTGAGAGAGCTTGGTAGGCGCCGATGAGGAGCTGTTGACCCGTTTGTCCTGCGGCATAGAAAGTACGAGATACTTGAGCCCCACCAAATGAACGGTTAGCTAAAAGACCTCCGTATTCACGAGCAAAAGGTACACCTTGAGCCACACATTGGTCAATAATCTGTGTAGAAATTTCTGCGAGACGATAGACATTGGCTTCGCGTGATCTAAAGTCACCACCTTTGATGGTGTCGTAGAAAAGACGGTGCACGTTATCACCATCATTTTGGTAGTTTTTAGCTGCATTGATACCGCCTTGGGCTGCGATTGAGTGAGCACGACGCGCGCTATCTTGGTAGCAGAAACAGTCAACTTGGTAACCGAGTTCAGCAAGAGTAGCTGAGGCAGATGCTCCGGCAAGACCTGAACCTACAACAATCACTTTGTATTTACGCTTGTTAGCAGGGTTGATGAGTTTGGCGTTCGCTTTGTACTTAGACCATTTATCTGATAAAGGGCCTTCTGGGGCTTGGTGATGAGGTACGGTTGAATCAGCTTTGTATGAAGACATCATAATGTATGTTTTTTAAAAGTGAATAAATTAGCTGTAGAGGATTAACGATAAAGACCTACGAATCCAACGAGAACAGGAATAGAGGCAAAACCAACGAAAATAAGTAAACTTAATAAAATCGAAGCTACTTCAAAGTGCTTACGAGTTTTATTAGAGCTTAGGCCCAATGTTTGAAAGAGTGAGGCAAAACCATGCTTAAGGTGTAAACCAAGAAGGAATACAGAAATGAGGTAAATAATAGATACCCAGTGATTAGCAAAGCCATCAACCACCATTTGCCAAGCATCAAAATAACCTCCGTCTAATTGGTAAGATGGGTCATTGGTGCCTAATGCATCTAAACGCACAGTAAAATGCAGAATATGGAAAATAATAAAGAACAAAACCATGAGACCACTAAGAGGCATCAACTTAGAAGTGAGTGTGGCACGCACTGTTTTTTGGAAGTGGTAAGGCTCACGAGCTG
Organism: Akkermansiaceae bacterium UBA4589; assembly: GCA_002387565.1. Taxonomy (GTDB): domain Bacteria; phylum Verrucomicrobiota; class Verrucomicrobiia; order Verrucomicrobiales; family Akkermansiaceae; genus UBA4581. The sequence continues at coordinate 40,977 of DGJT01000005.1, forward strand.
TTTTGTTTTGGATGACCAAAGATACGGTTGCTAGTACGTGAGCTGCAGCGAGGCCCAGCAAACCAACACGAGCTATCCATATCAGCGCTCCATGTAGCATGTGATGCAGCTTATAAGCGTAATCATTAAAGGCTTCTTGACCCACAAAAATGAGCATATTACCACCTAAATGAACCAAACAGAACAGGAATAAAAGTAAACCAGTGACTGCAACGACAATTTTTCTTCCAATAGAGGAAGTGAAAAAATTAAAGCAAGTTGACATAATAGAGTTGTTAAAAATTTTAAGAGGAGTTTTTCATAAACTCTCAACTATTTTTTATAACGAAGCAAGATAGCGCTGAAGTCTATTTAATGCAAGTAAAAAAGCTTGATACATTAAGCTTTATAGCCGTTTTTAGTTGAGATTAAATCTCAACAGTTGAAAATTTTTATGCGACCTAAATAGAGCTACTTTTTGAGCTCTTCAATTGCCAGAGTAAAAGCAAACTGACTCCATGTTTCGAGATGCTCAAAATACTCAGTTTGAATCTCTTCAATAGAGAGGAATTGAGCGTTTTCGATACAGTCTTCACGACCTGCTACATCTAGACTCTCAAGTTCAATGAGATGAACTACACCGAGGTGCACTGCTCCGACTTCATTACTATCGTCATTGATAAGGCCAACAATTTTTTGGGTTAAACCTGTGTTGATAATGAGCTCCTCGTGCAATTCACGTTCGATGCCTGCTAGATAGACATCTTCGCCAAGTGAGCTAGTTTCACTATCTATAGGGTTGATATGACCACCAATGCCTAAAGAGCCCTTAGCGTGTAGTCGACCTTCACCGCCAGATGAGCCACGCGTGTAGTGCAGGAACTTGCCCTCACAATGTAGCAAAGCATAAGGGATGATTTGTTTGAACTCAGGGCTTTCCTCAGCTTGCGGACGAGGCATGAAGAAGTTCACTTCTGGATTCACAATAGTTTCCCAGTATTTATCTATATCTTTGTTAAAACCTTGGAAACACCCTAATTCATGAAAAACAGGTGTGGGAATGACTAGAACTTGCTCAATTTCGGACATGCTCTAAGTGAACAACTAAAAACCAAAAGTGAAAAGTAAAAAGTGGTTTACGATGCACTTTTAATCACACCAAATGATAAAAAATGTATGATACCATACGTTACTAGAAGCTGTTAAATCTCGAACACGATATAAGTGAACTGCCAAAAATGAAAAGTGAAATCAGCTAGCGAACAGCGTGGCTGATAAGACAAAAGACGAAACGAAGTGAAGTGCTTTTGCCCGAAGGGTGAGCGACGCTTCGACTGCAACCCTTCCTTATGACGTAGTCATGCACTCCGCAGAGCGTCAAACGAAGTTTGAGGATAATAGAAGCGGGCTCATCAAAAGTAAAAAGTGGTTTACGATGCACTTTTAATCGCACCAAATGATAAAAAATGTATGATACCATACGTTACTAGAAGCTGTTCAATCAACTGCTTTTAGTCCGTGTTTGTGTCCTGATCTTCAAAGTAGTGCTTGTGTAGCAGGCAGTAACTTAAAACGACTAAAATACCAAAAATAAAAGTTAGTGCTGCCCATGTTTTAGGTCGTTTAAGAAGACGCAGTTCAATATGTCTTCCTTGCAGTTTGCTTGCGCTGAGATGAATAGCTAAGGCAAGAATACCCTGAATCGCCACAATAAGAATAAATACCACAACTATAGCCGCCTGCATAGCGACAGAGGCAATCAGCCCTATAAAACAAGGGTTTAAAAATTGACTAGCGATAGTGTGAAGCATGCTAGACGTTAGTTTTAAAGCTCTTTTTGATCAATAAGATTAGCATAGAGACTAACTTTCACTTTGGAGGCGGTATTGTAAGGCTTCCATGATGTGTGGGTCTTGGATTTGCTCAGAGTTAGCGAGGTCAGCTATGGTGCGCGCGACTTTTAATACACGGTGGTAGGCGCGTGCAGAAAGGTTGAGTTTTTCTGAGATTTGATAGAGTTTCTCCTGCTGTTGGTTGCTGAGTTGGACATGAGTTTTGAGTTGTTTGACCGACATGCTTGCGTTGGTGGTTAGATTATCACCAAAGCGTGAGTGCTGGAGTTGTCTGGCTTGTAATATTCTTGCTTTGACAGTGGTTGAAGACTCTTCTGTTTTTTGGCTATCATCCATATCTCGAAGGTTCATCGCCGGGACAAAGCAGTGCAAATCAATTCTATCGAGTAGCGGTCCACTAATGCGGTTGGTGTAACTGGTGATTTGTAATGGTGTACAGCGGCAGTTTTTCTTTGGATGACCTAAATAGCCACAAGGGCAAGGGTTCATGGCTGCAATCAATTGAAATCGGGCAGGGAAATCAAGGCTTGCGGCAGCTCGCGAGATGTTGACCATGCCAGTTTCTAAAGGTTGGCGTAGTACCTCTAAGGCGGAACGTTTAAATTCGGGTAGCTCATCGAGAAACAGCACTCCGTGATGAGCGAGAGAGATCTCTCCAGGTCGAGGAATCGAGCCTCCACCAATAAGCCCAACATCAGACACGGTATGGTGTGGGGCCCTAAAAGGACGTTTGGTAATGGCTTGCTCTAGACTTAATGATTCCCCCACAGAATGAATACGGGTGGTTTCTATGGCTTCTTCTAGGTTTAAGTCGGGCAAGAGTTTAGGTAGGGCTTGCGCTAGTGAGGATTTGCCTGATCCTGGAGGCCCTGAATAGAGGAGATGATGCCCGCCTGCAGCAGCAATTTCGAGTGCTCGTTTGGCTTGAGCCTGCCCTTTGATGTCAGCGAGATCGATGACAGGTTCGTTTTGAGCTGCGACTTTATTTTTAGGTTCTGTATTAGGTTTTTTCACATAGGCTTGAATAGAGCCATTGTCATGTACAAGCCATTGCCAGATAGAAGCCAAGTCCTCAATAGGGTAGAGCTCGATACCATCTACTAGAGAAGCTTCTGCGATATTTGCAGGAGGCAAGATGAGGCGCTTCTTACCACGTTTTTTTGCTTCTAGAGCGATAGATAAGATGCCTTTGACCGGCTTGAGTTTGCCCTCTAGCGAGAGCTCACCGATAAAATAAGTGTCATCTAAATTGGGCAGGGTGTCGGCACATTTGGGGTCTGTTTGTGCTATACCTAAAGCAATGGGGAGGTCAAAGGCGGGCCCTTCTTTGCGTATATCACCTGGTGCTAAGTTGACAATAATGGTGCCCATATCCCAGCCAAGCCCTACAAAATTGAGTGCAGATAGCACACGTTGGATTGATTCTTTGACGGCTGTATCTGGTAAGCCTACGATTTGAATCATCGGCTTTTCAGTGCTGCGAGTAGCCACCTCTACCGCGACTTCGTAAGCATCAATTCCTAAAGGCGTCGCTGTGTATAAATTAGCTACAGACATGTTACTAAAAATAAGTGATTTAATTAAGATTGAGAACTTTAACACAAAATTAAAAGAGCTAAAAACTAAAAAAGTACCCAAATAGTTAAATAAACAGTAGATTTAACGAATATAACCTTGAAGTGGTATTTTAATTTTGGTTGGATGCTTGCTTAGATTTCTTGTGCAATAGCTTTTAACGATAGGGTTTTGCTGTTTTTTCATAAGTTTATTTATGGTACCTGTTAGCATGATTTTTTTGAAAAAAAACTATCAAAAGAAATGTAGATTCTTATCTGCAGTAGTTTTACTTGCTTTGGCCGGATGCACAACGACTCAGCATGTAGAAAAAGTAGACGATCAAGTATACACGATTTTAAAATCTATTGAAAAAGATGTTTTTGGTCAGAAGTCCAATACAGACTTTAGCTTAAGTGATAGAAGCGCGAGCGATATTGTTAATATAGAGGATATAAATGCTGCAGATATTCGAGCAGCTTCTGAGATCCAAGGAGAAGTAACGCTCACTCTTCAGGAGGTTTTAGACTATGCGATTAAATCAAGTCATGAGTACCAAAGAGAAAGAGAGTCCTTATATTTAACAGCGCTGAGCTTGAATACCCGCCAAGACACTTATCGCATTTCAGCTGCTAGTGGTGTTTCAGGTGAGCTTAGCAATAGTTCTACCGATGAAGAGTCGGGTAACTTAGAAGTAGAAAATAGTTTATCTAAGGCACTCAAGGCAGGTACCAGCTTATCATTAGTGTTGGCCAATGATTTATTAAAATATTTTACTGGTAATTCAACTTACTCAGCTAGCTCTGTATTAAGCTTTAATCTCTCACAACCACTGTTGCGCGGTAGAGGCAGTGAGATTGTCGCAGAAAACCTCACCCAATCTTATCGTAATGTGATTTATGCGCTGCGAGATTATAGTAATTTCCAAGTCACTTTTGCCAATGATATCGTGATTAGTTATTTGCGCCTTTTACAGCAACAAGAAGAAATTCAAAATGAGTATAATAACTACCTCTCTCGTAAAAGAAATACAGAGTATTTGCGAGAACGCTCTGTAGACCGTGAAAAACCTCAAGACGTGAGGCAATCAGAGCAAAATGAGTTACTAGCTAAAAACCGCTATATTAATGCTCAATCTAGTTATGAGACTAGTTTAGATAATTTTAAAATTAGAATAGGTATGCCTTCAAAGACCAAGTTAACACTAACTTTTGATGATTTAGAAAAAATTGAAAAATCAGGTGTTTTAGAAGTTAAAGATGATCAAAAGAAAGCCTATTCAAAAGCGTTAAAATATCGTTTGCCTATGATCAATAAAATTGATGCTTTTGAAGACGCCAAGCGCAAAGTCAAGGTTGCCGCCAATGCGTTAAAAACAGATTTGAACTTTTTAGCTTCCTTCTCTTTGGGGAATACGGGGAATCAGGATTTTGAGAGACTCAACTTTAAAAACCTTTCTTCAAGCATAGGGTTAGAACTAGATTTACCTATCAATCGTAGAAGCGAACGCGCTACTTATCGTCAGGCACTCATTAGTTTAGATGTTGAGGCACGCGGACTTAGTAGAGAGTATGATGAGCTTATCAATTTAATTAATTTGCGTTACCGCCAGCTTTCTCAATTTAAGCAAAATTATGACATCCAACAAGGTGCGCTAGTTTTGGCTAAAACACGTGTAGAAGGTGATGAGCTCGCTTTGAAAGCCGGGACATTAATATTTAGTAGATTAAGTGAGTCTCAAGATTCGCTCATTGAAGCACAAAATGCGGTCACTCAAGCATTGTTAAATTACTTAGATGCGCGCCTAAATTTATATGAAGACATGGGAACTCTAGATGTGTTTATGGATGAATATTGGTTAAAAGCAAACCCAGAAAAAACAATCAAATGACAAAGTCAGCTCCAGCTTCCAACAAAAAAGATAAAAAATTAAAAAAGAAAGCAACTAAGCCTTCTTTGGGTCAAAAGCTTTCAAAGATTTTAGATAGAATATGCAACCATGAATATGTAGTAACGCTAAAGCAAAAAGTAGTTAGCTTGTGGCTCAAGATGTCTAAAAAGCAACGTATCTTTGCTTTGCTTGGGGTAGCTTTTCTTATTATTATCACCATCACGACCACTACAAGTGGCGAAAAAGAGAATGAAGGTCAGGTGGTATTTAGTGAGGTTAAAAAAGGAGACTTACTCATTAGCGTTAAAGAGTCAGGTTATTTAAATGCCGTCAATGAGGTTACTTATAAAAATAATATTTCCCAAAATAAGGTTAAAATTATGGAGATTATTCCTGATGGAACCTTGGTGACTAAAGGTGACCTTTTGGTGGAATTAGACGCTACAGAACTTATCAAAGATAAAGAGGATATCGAGTTACAAATTAGCGAAAGCATCGTTAAAGAAACCGAAGAAGAAAACAATGTAGCTATTGAACGAAGTAATGCAGAGAGCCAAATTGAAAAAGCAGAAATGGAGCAAGTTTTTGCAGAAATGGAGCTGGAGAAATTTGAAAAGTTTGAAAAAGCACAACTCATTTTAGAAGCAGAAGCCAAAATCGATAGTGCCGAAGATGACTACAATTTAGCCAAACAGCGCTACGAAAACACTAAGAACCTCGCTGAAAAAGGGTTTGAAACCCAAAGCACCTTAAAAAATGATGAGCTGAGCATGAACGCCAAAAAACGTAACTTAGAAGCCGCACGCAAAGATCTCATAGTTTTAAAAGAATATGACTTAATTATCCAAGAAACTAGACTGCAAAACACCTTAGTAGAGGCTGAAACAAAAGTAGAGCGAGTTACTAAACAGGCGGAGAGTATTTTACTACGTGCAGAGGCACGCTTGAGAGGCGCTCAGCAAAACAAGAAAACTTATGAAGAAAGGCTTGTTGAGATAGAGCAACAAATCAATTACGCAAAAATTTTTGCCACAGTTGATGGTTATGCTCTTTACCCCAAAGCGCCTTATTGGAGACAAGACCTTAAAATAGAAAAAGGCAAAGAAGTCAGTCGCAACCAAACCCTCATGCGCATACCCGATACGGCACAAATGAAAATAGATATAGCTGTAGGTGAGCACTATATTAATACGATCAAAGCAGGTCAAAAATCCACCATAACCATAGATTCGATTGCTAATCAGTTTTTTACAGGGGAGGTGAGCAATATCAGCGTATTACCCAATCAAAACAATCAAAAGCAATTTGCTGGTGCCCAAAAATATACCGTTACTGTAGCTATAACAGACGAGAATTTACCTAAAGATGTTAAGCCGCAGATCAGCGCCTCAGCGACCATTATTATTGATGAACTCAAAGACGTTTATTACGTGCCGATTCAAGCTGTAGATACTGTCAAAGGTCAAAGAGTCGTCTATATCAAAACTCAAGGCAAGAATTACAAAATGAAAGAAGTTGTGATTGGGCAAATGAACACGAGTTTTGTGGAAATCATCGAAGGGGTCAAAAAAGGAGACAAAGTTCTAATGAGTAAGCCACAGATTTAATCAATCTAACTGTCATGATTAGCTTAAAAAAAATTAAGAAAGAATTTATAATAGGCAATCAAGTAGTCAGAGCTATTAAAGAAGTCGATCTAGAAATCAAGCAGGGTGATTACCTCGCCATCATGGGCACTTCAGGATCTGGTAAGTCAACCTTGCTGAATATTCTAGGGTGTTTAGATGTGCCTACCCAAGGTAGTTATGAAATTGAAGGAAACAATGTCGTAGATTTAGATGACAATCAACTTTCGCAGATTAGAGGGAGTCAAATAGGCTTTGTCTTTCAGGCTTACAATCTCTTGCCAGATTTAACCGTGCTAGAAAATATTAAATTACCCTTAATTTATCAGAAAAACAGGCGTGATGAAGATGATGCTGAGGCAATCAGGTTAGCTCATTTAGTAGGCTTAAAGGGACGCCTAGACCATAAACCTAACGAGCTATCAGGTGGTCAGCAGCAACGTGTGGCCATCGCGCGTGCCTTGATTAACAACCCAGTACTCATCTTAGCAGATGAGCCCACAGGTAACTTAGATACTCAAACAGAAGCCGAGATACTAGACCTGTTTGAAGAGCTTAACGCTATGGGTAAGACAATAGTGGTCGTGACTCATGAAGACGAAGTCGGAGAAAGAGCCAAAAGAGTGATTGTCATGCGTGATGGGCTCATTCAATCAGAGAAAGATAATAACCATGAATAGCATCCTTTATACGGTTAAGCTATCTTTGCGTAGCCTCTATTTGCACAAGATGCGCACAGCTCTTACTGTATTGGGGATAGTCTTTGGTGTGTGTTCTGTCATCACCATGCTAGCAGTAGGCAAAGGTGCTTCTGCAGATACACAAAAAATGATAGCTGACATGGGAAGCTTAAATATCATTATAGACAGTGTTAAAAAGGCAAACACAGAAAATAAGTCTAAAGGCCCACAGGTTTACGGCATCACCAATGCTGATTTCCAGCGTATAGAGGAAACAATTCCCGAAGTCAAAAAACTCGTTAAACAACGCAGCTATCGTAATAATGTTTACTACAATGACATCAGTATCGAGACCCAAGTTATAGCCACAGAGAGTAGCTATTTTACTATTAACTCAGTTGACCTAGTGAAAGGCAGATTACTTAATAATATTGATAATGAAATGCGAATGAAGGTATGCGTGATTACTGAGTCATTAGCCGAGCTACTCTTTCCTTATCAAGACCCACTCAGTGAGCAAATTAAATTCCAAGATGTGAATTATCAGGTCATAGGAGTGATTTCTAATTCTGCTGAGACTAATAGCTCCCCTTATACGGCTTACATCTGTTTTGAAACTGCTTTTGCCTCTTATGGAAACAAAAGTGTAGAAGGTAATTCTACCAATAATACCGTTGAACAAGTAGATATTAGCCAGCTCATTTTACAAATGCCTAATTTAGAGGCCGTGCTTTCTGCTAGCGCTAAAATAGAATACCTCATGGAAAAATTTCACCCCGAAAAAGACTATGACATCAAAGTTCCCATCAAACTACTAGAGCAAGCCAAAGCCAGTCAGCGCATGTTTAATATAGTACTAGGTGCAATTGCGGGTATATCGCTACTTGTGGGGGGTATTGGCATTATGAATATCATGTTGGCGACTGTCTCGGAGCGTACCCGTGAAATAGGACTCAGAAGGGCCTTAGGTGCACAAAGAATAGACATCATCAGTCAATTCATGACTGAAGCTACAGTGCTCTCACTTGTTGGGGGGCTTATAGGTGTAGCTTTAGGTATCATACTGCCTTTCTTTATCTCTTTTTTCCTTAAGGTGGAGACAATAACCTCTATTAGCTCAATGTTGGTTGCTTTTATTATATCAGGCTTTATTGGTATACTATTTGGTAGTTACCCTGCAATTAAATCAGCAAGCCTTAATCCTATAGACGCCTTACGAGACTAAGGTTATGATGAGCTTTTGGTAAAGTTGAGCTTTAGAACTTCTTCCACATAGCAGGCACAATTAAAGCTAGTATAGCATAGAGTTCAAGCCTTCCTAATACCATGAGTAAGCTAAGGAAAGTCAGTGTAGATTCATTAAAGTGAGCAAAATTTCCTGTGGGGCCTACATCACCCAAGCCAGGCCCAATATTAGGTAAGGTGGCGACTACAGCACCAAAAGCAGTGATGACATCAATACCATTAGTCATCTCTAAAATAGCGACAATGAATACAGATAGAAAAGTAATAAACACAAAAAGCATAACAAAACCTAAGGTATGCGAAACCGTCTCTGTATCTAAGTTACGTGAATTGAGGTTCACGCGGTCTATATAATTAGGTCTAAAGGTTTTAGTGATTTCAAAGTGGCAGGCTTTTAGAGCTGTTAAGACACGCCCCATTTTAATACCACCAGCAGTAGCACCTGAGCAACCCCCAATAAACATGAGTGCGATTAAAATAATAATCGTATAAATAGGCCAAGCTTCGTAATTTTCTAGCCCAAATCCAGTCGTTGAAGCAATGGAAACGACCATGAATAAGCAACGCCTAAGTGTTTCTAAAAAATCACCCCCTAATTGCGTATGGCTCATTTGATAAACACCAATACTAATAATAACTGTGGCCACTATAAGTAAGACAAAGAGGCTAAATGATTCTTCTTGGAAGAAAAACTGCTTCCATTTGCGTTTAAGTAGCAACGTATAAATAAGAAAATTAAAACTACAAAGTAACATAAACAACGTGATCCACAGTTGAATGGCCCAAGCATTATCCCAGCTGTCATAATAAGCAATACTTTCATTGTGCGGGCTAAAACCACCTGTAGAAACAGTGGTAAACGCATGGCAAACTGCATCAAAAGGGCTTAGCCCCATTGCCAGCAGACCAAGAATACAGATAATAGTTAGTATGAGGTAAATTTTGAGGAGCAGCCAGGCAGCATCTTTGATGCGAGCTGTGCTACTGTGAGTCACTTCAAATGAAGATTCATGCTGAAATAAAGATTTACTGCCTACACCAAGGGACGAGAGTACAGCGACAAATAAAACAAGAATACCTACACCTCCCAGCCATTGAGTAAGACTGCGCCAAAGTAAAATTTCTTTAGGCCATAAACTTAAGTCTGTAATGACCGTAGAGCCAGTGGTGGTAAACCCAGAAAAAGACTCAAAGATAGACTGGGCAAAGCTTAGCGGCTGCTCGACTGGGCACAACCAATAGGGGAAAGCACCTATGATTCCACAAACAATCCAACCAAGGCCGACAATGGTTATGGCTTCTTTGCGTAACACATGTTTTTTCTTGAGTTTAAAACAGAAGAAAAAAGTCACACCTAGTACAAATGCGCCGATACTACTCCATTCTAAAGCCTTCATGCCAAGACCCACTTGCGGGTGCTCAATATTTAAAAAAGCATAAACAAGTGTCGAGCTCATAGCCAATCCCATGAGCATCATGAGCGCTCCTAGAATCTTGAGGATAAACCTAAATTTCATAATTAGAATTAGGGGCTACTATGCCTTAAAAATTTTTAAAAAAGCTTTGAGAGCCGGCTTTTCGACAAGCGCATGGATAGTCTGGCCTGCTTCTAATAGAGAATCAGCGTGTGGTACTTGTGATTTTTTATACTTAGTAATACCTAATAAAACAACACCTTGAGGCCATTCAATTTGCTGGACTTGTTGTTGGTCGAGTTGTGACCCTTGAGGGATATCAATTTCGATGAGGTCATTACCTTGAATTTGATGACTGACAAAATAAGCTTTATCAGTGATGTATTTTTGCACTTCTTTTGCGGTGATTTCTTTAGGACTCACTGCTGCAATAATACCAAAGTTTTTACCTTGGTTGCGTACTACATTGGCATAATCAGTACGATGAATAAGGGTTAAACATTGCTTAGCACCGAGGGTGCTTGCCTGCAAACAACTCATCAAATTGTCTTCATCATCGCCACTCATGGCGATGAAAAAATCAGTTTCGTCTATTTGCTCTTCTTTGAGTTCTTCAGCAATAGTTCCATCAATACGAATAATAGAGGTAGACGCCAGAATTTGGACTAGTTCATTGGCACGCTCTAAATCTTTTTCGATGAGTTTAACCCTAATATTTTTTAGGTTTTCAATCATTTGAGCCAGCGATAAGCCATACTCTCCACCACCAAAAATAATCACATTGATGGTTTTATCTGCTCGGGTGCTTTTATGCAGAAGCTTAGCTAATTTAGTTAAATCTCTTGGTTCACCTACAATAGTAGCAATATCATCAGCCTTTAAAATGCTGTTGGCATGTGGCACAAATGACATGCCGTCACGACAGACTGAAGCAATAAGCGTATTATCGACTCTTTTTAAATCTCCGAGTCTAGCATTAGCCCAAGGACTGGATTCATTGATAGAAATTTGTTGGAGCTCAATTTCACCTTTAGCGAGTTCTTCGACTTGAATGGAATCTGGATTGCGCACATGTTTGGCGAGTTCAATAGCAGCAAAACGTTCTGGTGAAAAAATAATATCAACATCAAAATGTTTTTGATAATTAAACAGCCACTCTTCTCTTTGTACAGAAGGCTCAACACGGCATAAAGCTTTTTTAGTGCCCATAGATTTAGCTATAGAGCAAGCCACCAAATTGAGACTAGTATCGGGAGTTAAAGCAATAATAATATCCGCAGTGGCAGCGCCTGCATCAGCCAAAGTGCTCGCATTAGTACAGTGAGCATGCATCACCCTAGCATCTAAAATAGACTGCAGGAGCTTCACTTTGTTCTTATCAATATCCATAACACAAATGCTATGCCCTTGAGAAGAAAGCTGCTTAGCTAGATAAGAGCCGATATCACCAGCCCCAATAATAATGATTTGCATAACTAAGTGGCACCATAAGGATCTTAAGGTTCCTTAAGTGCATGATATTACTTTATAAAGGTGTGTTAGTAGAGTAATTAAGCCATGAGGTAATGGCTCCATCTCTAATTAAAGCTTTTGCTTTGACAGTTTGAGTCCCAAAGATACCTCCTTGTTTACGATAGGTAACGAGACCTACTTGGTAAATTTTTTCTTCAAAAATAAAAGGCTCATCTACAGCGAAATCCTGAATTTCATTACCTTGAAAAGCGGCAACATTACTGGACTCAGCTGTAATAAGGGCTATAATTTCTTCATCACTAATCTCTTTGCTCAGACCGATGAATAGAGGTTCTAATGTTTTGGGCTTACCTGATTCTGTCATGCCAAACAGAGGAATTTTATCCAGATAAACAAAATCTGTTTTCTTTGGTTTTGGAGCAGGTTTTTCCACTTTAGGCTCTTCTTTTTTAACTATCTTAAGCTCTTCCTTTTTAATCTTTTTAGGTTTTTCTACTTTAGGCTTATTTACCACTACTACAGGCTTTTGAATAATAGAGCTCTCCAAAAATGGATAGCCTAAATAGCCAGCAGCAAATAGAATAGCGCAAACAACAATGCCTGTGAAAAATGATTTCATAACTTATAAGGGCATTTTATAAACCTAAAGTTTGAGAAAATCAACCTTAATGAGCTTCTAGCCAATTTATGCCCATGCCAAACTCGGCTTTAATCGGGATTTCGTTAGGTAGTTGCATGGACTCTTCCATAATTTTAGCTAGCACCTTAGGTAATGTATCAGCCTCACTAGGGTGTAAGTCAAAAATCAGTTCATCATGAATCTGCAGGAGCAACTGTGATTGACAGTTATTTTCTTTGAGATAGGCATGAATATCAATCATCGCCATTTTCATCATATCTGCCGCGGTGCCTTGAATCGGCATATTAATCGCTGCACGCTCAGCCATTTTTCTATCCATACCATTACTGGCATTAATTTGAGGCAAGTAACGTCTGCGTCCCCAATAAGTCTGAACATAACCTGTTTCTCTCGCTTTTACTAAAAGCTCATCTAGACAGGTTTTAACCGCAGGAAATGCTTCCCAATAGGTATTAATGAGTTCCTTGGCGTCTTTGAGTGCTAATCCATCTAAGCGTTGGGTCAGTCCAAAAGCGGAGATACCATATAAAATACCAAAGTTAACCACCTTGGCTTGACGACGCATCGCTCCTGTAACATCAGCATCATCAACTTGATAAATTTTCGCTGCAGTGGCGGTATGAATATCTTTGCCTTGGACAAAAGCTTCTTTTAGAGAGGCGTCACCTGATAGAGCTGCCATAACGCGCAACTCAATTTGTGAGTAATCAATAGAGAGGAGTTGATGCCCTGCGTGATTAGCCACAAAAGCTTTGCGGACACGACGCCCTAATTCGGTGCGCATAGGGATATTTTGCAAATTAGGGTCACTGCAAGACAGTCGCCCAGTACTCACTAAGAGTTGGTGGAAATGCGCATGCACACGTTGCGTTTTAGGATGTAGGTGTTTGGGTAGGGCCTCTACGTAAGTGCTGAGTAATTTCTGATACTCTCGGTAATCAAGAATAGCAGGGATAACAGGGTGCACAGATTTAAGGCTTTGCAACACAGATTCATTGGTAGAATACTGACCTGTCTTGGTTTTTTTGGGCTTGGGTTCAATGCCTAATTGGTCGAATAAGAAATAGCCTAATTGTTTAGGCGAATTGAGGTTGAGAGGCTCATCGCTATACGCTTGGATAATGGCACTATCAGACTCTAGTTTAGAAGAAATCTCAGCTTTGAGTTCATTAAGGATATCTAAGTTCAGGCTGATTCCTTCATTTTCCATAGCTGCCAAGGCAGGCATAAGGGGCATTTCAATATGGTAGAATACACGATCAAGCTTGGTAGCTTGGATTTTTTGCTCGAGTTGCAGTTTTAAATCTAACATTAAATCAGATTTTTCACCACACAGCTTAGCGAGAGTTTGGCTATCCCATATGAGCGGAGCTTCATCATTCGTTGCCGCTCCCTCAAATAAATTTAAGTTAGATTCTTGGGCGGCTTGCAAATCTGGTTTTTGTAAATCAAGGGTGCTTGAATCAAGCATGTGATAATCGCAATGCTTTTCCACTAATGCGTGCAGAGCTTGTTGAGGTTTAGGGGTTTCCGGCTCTAATAACTGTTGTGCTAAATGCAGGTCAAATAAGCTTGGTAGGTCAGGCAGGCTAACTTGGCTCTGTTTTGCCCAATAAGTCAGATAACTGATAAAGCCTTTGAGATGGTAGCCAATGAGTACCGCTTGCTCCTCTCTTGCCCATTGTATCAGATATAAATACACGTCTAAACTAGGTTTATGTAGGTATAAGCTTTGGCGAGGACTAATACTTATAGATACTCCAAGTAAAGGGGCATTAGTATCGAGGCGTTTGAGAGCCTCTTGAGAAGCTTGATTTGCGTGAGGGTCTTGCTCCCAGATAGGCACTAAACTGATATGCTTAGGTTGTTTGAATAATACCGCTTGCTCAGAAGCTTTTTTTAGGAAGAGGTGTAGTTGTTTTTCTAAAGTTTCTGCATCAAAATTCTCACAATTTAGAGATTGATAATTAGTTTGTCTGCTTTCAAAGTTATTCACTTTGACGGGCTTGACTGAATCTAGAGCCTCTGCCCTTGTCGACTCTTCGGCAAATTCTAGTAACTTGTTGGTGAGTTGTTTAAAGCCTTGTTGATGTCCAAATTCAGCAATTGGTTTGGCCTCGACAGGGTTGAGACGATAACTATTTAGGTCTAAATCAACCTCAATATCAGTCCAGATGCGCACTAATTTTTTGTACAAAGCAAGCTTATCTTTTTGCGCTTCTACATTTTCTTTTTGCTTACCTTTAAGTTTATCAATATTAGCGACCACTCCCTCAACACTTTTGTACTCATCAATGAGCTTGATAGCTGTTTTTTCACCAATACCTGAAACACCGGGAATATTATCTGCGGCATCACCAGCCAAAGCCAGAATATCAATAAGTTGGCGTGGTTCCTCAATTTGCCATTTGGCGCACACATCAGCCACATCCATGACTTCAGCGGCAATTTTTCCTTTGGCGGGGCGCCACAAACTAATTTTATCAGTCACACACTGAGCAAAATCCTTATCCGGAGTCACCATATAAAACTGAATATCCTCATTTTGTTGCGAAATTTGATGAGCCACACTACAAATCAAATCATCTGCCTCATAGCCATCGCGCCTTAGTAATGGCATATCTAATACCTCAGCGAGCTCAATAGCTAATTTAATACAAAGGCGTAAATCATCAGGCATCGCCTCACGCTGAGCCTTATAAGCAGGAAAATCAGTATGACGCTGAGTCGGCGCAGACGTATCCAAGGCAAGCGCCATGTAATCGGGCTTCTCCTTGAGCTTAATATCACAGATGAAATTAGCTAAGCCGTATAAGCCAGAAATATTCTCCTTATCAAGATTAAGCAGAGGGTTTTTGCTAAAGGCAAAATGCGCACGATACAGCAAAGCCATACCATCAAAGAGAAAAAATTTAGATTCAGCCATAGGTGATTTAATATCTAATCACAGTTTTACGCTTAAGTCGCCAGATGTCAAGGTAGCGGACAAACTAATAAGCATAAGTTTATTAGTTATAGCTTTGAAATAATAACGTACTTACGTGTGTAATTTTGCTATTCTAACGTTTAGCTTGTTAGTTGAGACTGTCTTTATTAGAGTGCGCTTGTTTTTTAAGTATTAGTTTAGCTACAGCTTTTTGTGGTATGCTCCATTGCTTAAAGAAACGCTGCAGCTTACGATACTCACTAGCGTGTTTAGCTGTAGTTGCTTGGTGTGAGGCTAAGTGAGTAAGATTAACACTACGGCATTGAATTACACCTAAAATAAGATTGGATAAGCACTTAAACCGTGCTAAATTACCGCCGACTTGCTCATTAAGGACTTCGAGTAAAAATTGGGTTTTAAACATACCAATTTTGGAAGACTTGTGAGCAAGTCAAGCTCTAAACCCTGTTAAATCAACATTTGCACACTCTTTTTTTGTCGTGTAGTGTGAAATATTTTGTTTTATAATTTAGCTGAATTAATCTCTTTCAATTCTTTACAATTACAAGCAAAATAATTTTAAATTACTTGATTACACCAAAGTTTCCAATTATTAACATATTATGAAAAAACTTATTTCTTTATTATTACAAGCAATATTAATTTTAACTCTCAGCTTTTCATTGTTGAAAGCTACTCAGCCTAATGTTGTAGTTATTGTGGCAGATGATTTGGGTTATGCGGACATGTCTTTTCTGCCTCAAGCTCCTGCTGATATAAAGAAGTTTGGTACACCGGGTATCGATCGTTTGGCAAAGACAGGTACTTACTTTGCCAACGGGTATTCAACCTCATCAATTTGCAGTCCTTCTCGTGCTGGTTTAATTACTGGTCGCTACCAACAAAGATGGGGTAATTACAGCTATGGGCAGGGGGGATTAGACCCCAGTGAACTCACTATACCTGAAGCGCTTAATGATATGGGTTATGCTACTTCGAAAATTGGTAAAACTCACATGAATGGAGGACCAAAAACATACCCGCCTACTTTACATGGTTTTGAAGAAGCTTTTGGCTATCAAGGAGGAACATGGGATTACATCCGCCTAAGTGAAAAGGATGTCGAAGCTTATAATAATAAGGAGGGTGGCAATAAAAGAGGGCATCAGGTAGTAGGTCCTCTTCTGAAAGTCGTGGGGAGAGGAAATAAAATAGATAAAGGAGAATATGTTTCTTATGAGAATCGCTTGACTACTGATATATTTACTGAAGAAGCCATTTCTTTTATTGAACGACAAACTAATGAACGTCCATTTTATCTCCACCTGTCACACCTTGCGGTTCATCAACCTACCTACATTGTAAATGAAAAGTGGGCTAAAAAAGTTGGAGCACGTTATGTGCCTTGGGACAGAAATGCCAAAAAGTGGAGCTACCCATACTGGGAACCTAGTGAAGAAAAAAGTACAGTTTTTCACCAGAGATGGGGACATATGGGAGAGATTGACCCTCATGGCCGTCGTTGTTACTTAGCTAATCTTTTGGCTTTGGATGATGGAATTAATAGAGTCTTGGATGCTCTTAAAGAAAAAGGAATCCTTGAGAATACATTGGTATTTTTTATTTCTGATAATGGAGGAACGGCCACTACTTTTGCAGATAACACACCTTTGCGTGGTTCCAAATATATGTATTCTGAGGGTGGAATTAGGATTCCGTTTATAGTAAGTATGCCAGGAACTTTGCCTCAAGGAGAATTTAATACGCAAGCGCTTGTATCTACTATGGATATTTTTCCTACTATTTTAGATCTCATTGGCAAACCCTCTCCATCTAATTTGGATGGCAAAAGTATTCTACCTATTTTAAAGGGAGAGAAGAAGACTCAGCACGAATGGTTAGCATGGGCAAAAAGTCGGACAGAATGGGTAATTCGCAAAGGCAAATGGAAGCTATCTAATAACAATGGATGGAATAAATATAATTATGCTAAGTTTAATGAGAATGGAGATGTAGAACGTGGAGACCCCGTTACCTATCCTAATGGGCTGCAATTATTCAATCTTGAAGATGACATAGGTGAAACAGTAAATCTTGCTCATGAATATCCAAATTTAATTGAGAATTTAAAAGAAATTCAAAGCTCTTGGGCAGCTGAAATGGCTGACCCTATAAAATCTAAGGATAAGTATGCCAGTAGGAATAAGAAATGATTCTTACTACAAAATTTGAAATCGGTCCTAAATGACAGTGATTTAAGAGGGCTTATCAATTTAAATTTACTGGTATAAACAGCTTTTTTGTAACAAAGAAGACTCTAAACCTTATTATAAAAAGCTAAAGATTTTTATAATTAAATTTGTTCATTTAATAAAGGATCAACGCCGAAACAATGAACTAAGTAGAGTCTTTTTCATAAACTGTATAAATTTTATGGCTAGTTTGAGATTAGGTCTTTAAATTCTATTCTAAATGGCTCAATGATCAATTGTTTTTGCGTGTTGTTAGGTGCTTGGACTATTGGGTCTTGTGGTTAAGACAAGGGTTGTTTTTTGGGGTGTAATTTGTTAAATCAAGAATTATGAATTCATCCGTTATAGTTTTATTTTCAGGTCAAGGTGCGCAGAAGGTTGGTATGGGCTTAGATTATTTTGAGCAGGAGCCGCTAGCTAAACCTTATTTTGATAAAGCACGTGAAGTTTTAGGCGAGGAGTTTATCAAGGTGCTGTTTGAGGGGCCTGCTGAGGAGCTTACACGTACGTCTTATTGTCAGCCGGCTTTGTATTTGCATGGTTATGTAACATTGCAG
Source organism: Akkermansiaceae bacterium UBA4589 (assembly GCA_002387565.1). Taxonomy (GTDB): domain Bacteria; phylum Verrucomicrobiota; class Verrucomicrobiia; order Verrucomicrobiales; family Akkermansiaceae; genus UBA4581. Next base: position 59,067 of record DGJT01000005.1, read on the forward strand.
TTACTCAAAGCTAAGTTTCCTGAGTTAAATATTGTAGGAGCTGCTGGTTTATCATTAGGTGAGTTTACTGCGCATGCTGCTGCAGGGACGTTTAGCTTTGAGCAGGGTTTGAGCATTGTGGCTAAGCGTGGCGCTTTGATGGAGGAGGCGTGTTTAAATACAGCGGGTACTATGGCTGCTATGATTGGTGGTGAGGTTGCGGTAATTGAGCAATTGGCTGCGGATTGCGGAGTAGATGTGGCTAATTATAATGCACCAGGTCAAATTGTTTTGTCTGGGACTAAAGAGGGTATTACTAAGGCAGTTGGCTTAGCTAAAGAGAGAGGTGTTAGAATGGCTAAAGAGTTGCAAGTAGCAGGAGCGTACCACTCGCAGTTGATGTTGTCTGCGCAGAAGGGCTTGGCTAAAGTGCTTGAGGATGAGGTGTTGTCTGAGCCTCAAATGCCAGTGATTAGTAATTTTTCTACAGAAAAACCTCATGTAGCAGCTGATATTAAGGCTGATTTGGTGAATCAGGTGACAGGCTCTGTGCGCTGGAGCCAGTCGATGCTTAAACTCATTGAAGAAGGGCAGCAAAACTTCCTCGAGCTAGGTCCAGGTAAGGTTATTAGCGGACTTATGGGCAGAACTGATAAAAGTGTGCAAATTCAAGCTATTGAGACGCTTGCTGATTTTGATAATTTATCATAAGTACAATAAAAATAGCGTGACAAATTTACTTAATTTAGCTTAAGTAAACAGATGATACCATTTTTGTAGTTGGTGTTTTTATTTTTTTGAACTAATTTATGATTTCTTTAACTAGTATTTTAGAGCGCGCGGTTGATGTAGGTGCTTCTGATATCCATATTGCTCCATTAGCCCCAGTTTGTTATAGGGTGAGTGGCGATATATCTCCAGATGGCGATGTGATTATGAGTGCTGAAGATACGGCACGTATAGTTAAGCAAGGTTTGACAGAAAGTGAAATCGTGCAACTAGCAAAAAACAAAAGTTTTGATAAGGCGATAGCTCTTCCTTCTAGAAACTGCCGCTTTAGGGTAAATGTTTATATTGCCAAAGGAGCATTTGGCTTGGTATTACGTCAAATTCCAGATGATATTATTCCTTTAGAAAAGTTGCAGTTTAACCCTTTAGTGGTTAAGCAGTTAGATCGACCGCGTGGGCTAATTTTGGTGACAGGCCCTACAGGCTCAGGTAAGAGTACAACCCTCGCTTCTATTATTAATTATATAGCTAAGCGCAATAGTCATAATATTATTACTTTAGAAGACCCTATCGAATTTGTTCATCATCATAGTAGTTCTTTGATTATTCAAAGAGAAATTGGCGAAGACTGTCCTAGCTTCTTAGATGGTTTACGTGACTGTTTGAGGGAAGATCCAGATGTGATTCTAGTAGGGGAGCTTAGGGACCAGGAGACTATTGAGGCAGCTCTAACTGCTGCTGAAACAGGTCACTTAGTCATGGGCACTTTACATACAACAGGTGCAGCTAAAACTGTAGATAGGATTATTGATGTGTTTCCTGGAGAGAGTCGTGATCAAATCAGAGCCCAGCTAGCTACAGGTTTAGTGTCTATTATTTCTCAGACTTTATGTAAGAAAGTAGGAGGAGGCAGGGTTGCCGCTTGCGAAATTTTGGTTAATACCAAGTCTATTGCGCAGCAAATTAGGGAAGGGCAAACACACAAAATTAATAATGATTTAATTACAGGTAAAAAATTAGGTATGATTACTTTAGATAAGCGTCTAGAAGAATTGGTTAGAGAAGGGCAAATTACAGAGACTGAAGCATTGAAAAAAGCAGCAGAACCATTTACTCTGGCACAAAATCTAGGTGTTGATTATTATGAAGTTTAAGAAAAAATATAAAAATCACTTTCTTATTTTTCAACGCAATGCGGTGTTGGAACTTAAAGAAGTGAAGAAAAAAATAATTATTACCCAAGCACCTAATTTGAGCCCTGTGCAGGCGCTAGCAGCGCTCAAAGTGAATAAGTCTGCTTATCCAACTATGGTCGTTGACTGCTTGCCACACTTTTTTGCAGGGGTTAAGCTGCCTAAAAATAAGATACGTATAGAAGAAAAAGTCAATGCAACGATTAAAAGTGAGCACTACATAGATGTGGAAAAAAATCGTATTACTTATTTTAATAGTAAGGGCGTTATTTTAGAAGATTTAGATGAAGATATTGATAAGATAGGTAAAAGAGTGTTTGTTCAAGGCCTTGACGAGGAAAGCTTGTATGAATTAGATAAATCTTTATTTAAGAAAAACTATTATTTTCCACGCGTTTTTCAATTAGATGGGCTTATTTTTCATTCCTGTTTTAATCATTACGCTGGTCAGTTACGTAATGATTATTTTAATTTGGTACTCTACTCAAATGTAGAAGATCACACACAAATGAGCATTATTGTGTATAGCAAAGAGGGTATTGAGTATGCGGCTTCGTTAGAGTTGATGAGCTTTGAGGAACTCCCTCATAAACTTAATTTGATGCTGTCTCAAATTGAAGGTAGCCTTAAGAAGAATATTGATAAGTTACAAGTGTACTCAGAGCCTTTCTATAGTCAATTAAAAGCAAAATTAGAGGCTAGCTATTTAGCTAAAAGTTTGACGTTACTCTACGAGGGGCTTTCTCCTGCTGTAGCAGATAGTATAGATGAATCAGTAGATGCGGAACTTATTAGACAGGCATTGCCAATTTTAGATTTAATGAATAAAAAATCATGATCTGGGTAGAAAATATTAAATTGTCAAAAATCTCTATACGTTATTATAGAGCAAAAGCAACCAGACGTTGTTTGCTAGTTTTTCTAGTGGTGGCTACGGCAGGGGCTCTATATAGTTATATTAATTACCTTGAAGTCAGTGAGCTTGAAGAAAGAGTCAAAGGAGACAATAATGAAATTCAACGCCTGAGTGCTACGAATCAACAAGCCCTTAACTACCAGTCTGCTATTCAAGGCTATGAAAGCCAATTAAATAAAATTCAAAGCTTCTTATCTCAGGAGCAAGACGTTGCAGGTTTGATGGCTAGTATTATAGCTATTAAGCCAGCGGCTATTAATATTGCTGAAATTTCTTTGCATAAAAATAGCAAACTAAAATCAACAATACCTTTTGCATTAAAAATACAGGGTGTAACGACAGATTTGCAGGCTATTGAAATTTATAAAGAATCTATTATAGAAATTTTAGGTGCAGACCATGAATTGGAGACTACAGCATCATTGCTGAGCACTTACAATTATAATTATTCAATTAATAGCGTCATTTCTCAATAATGAAAAAGAAAACACATACTCAAGTTTTAGTAGAAGCGCATGTCAAAGCCTGGGGCTTTTGGTCTGCACTTATAGCCATTGCTGGCACTGCTTATTTTACTAAAACAAGACTAGATATTAAGCAAGATTTAGACGTTAAAGTCGCTAAACTTGAAGCAAAGTTAAGTGCTTATGAATATAACTCTGAGCAAATCAATAAGCTTGTTGAGTATCAAGGGAAAATTGAAAACTATCTTTTCATCATAGAGGAAAAATTATTCTTCCCTTCTCAAAATACTTTTAATTTGCAGAAAGTATATACTCTTTCTGATGAATTAGAGCAGCAAATCAATAATTTAGCTTTTGCGCCTCATGTGACTAATAGTAATGATATAAGCACACTTACATTTAGTGTTTCAGGGCAAGTAGAGGACTTATTCTATCTTATCCAAGAATTTCGTTCACGCATGTGGTATAATCAGGTGAATGGTCTTGTTTTATTAAATCGTGGTGAAACGCGACAAACCATAAATATTGGTTTCGATTTGCTTAACGCTAAAGAATAATAAGGCAATCAAACTTAGGATTTAGAAGATTTCTTTTCTACATCATCCCCTTTAGGCACCCAGTCTTGCCGCTCTAATAAATCATTAATAGACAGTGATAATAAGTCTGCTAAATTAGACTTTTGAATAGTGCTCGCACAGGGAATGAGCCTATCTAACTCAGTGATTGAGCTGTGTAACATCGAGGCGACAATTTTTTCTGATAATTTAGAGCTCTCCGAAATGTGACTTATTTTAAATACGAGCTGCTTGCGGTCTAGATCATACTCAAAGTTACCAAGCACGAGAAGCTTGTTCATGCGATTAATAAGCTCAAATAGCACAGATAGGTGTTTAGCCGTCTCTAGCTCGAGAGGGGCTTCAGTGATTATGCTCAATGTGTTTATAGGTAAAAAAACCTGAGCATAAACATGGATTTTTGAATGGTGAGCTTCAAAGAGTGAGTGAATGACCTCTTTTTTTGGATCTACAATTTCAGCTTGCCAGTCTCTAGCTTTGAAAATATCGAGCAGGCTTTGAAATAAAGGTGAGTGCGCCATGATATAAAAGGGGTTGAGCGATGCTTATCTGCGCTTAATTAGGCTGTAGAGCTGGTTTTTTTGCCTTCTTTTCTAACCACATAAGGAGTAGCGCGACAACAACAACTACTAATTCAACAGCATAGAAATACCACAGTGTTTGTTCGCCATCGGTAAAGCCATAACTATGCAGGCCTATACCTAAGAAATTGACATGCCACCAAGAAAAGGCAATTACACAACCTCCAATGATAGAGAGTATGTGTAAGCCCCAAGCTTTAATGTAGCCACCTAAACGTGCGTGTAACATAATTAAGCTCCATAAGACGATCATGAGCGCTCCATTCTCTTTAGGATCCCAGCCCCAGAAACGGCCCCATGAGTCATTGGCCCAAATACCGCCTAAAACGGTACCAATAAGGGAGAGTAGCAAGGTAAAGCAACAACAACCATACACCATGCGTGTGAGGAGTCTCTCTAAGCTTTTATCTTGATCTAGCTTAAAGAGCTTAAGCGTGACAAAACCATGACTCAGAGCGGAGGTGAGTAAGCCAGCGCTATAACCTAAAGTAATGGTGATTACGTGAGTTGATAACCAGTAATTAGAGCGTAAAACAGCGATGAGAGGATCCATAGGGTCCTGAGCCGTGTAAAACTCATAGCGTCTAGCTAGGAATAGACCTAGTAAACCAATAAGAGCTGATAGCCCATAAAAATAGCTGTTAGGCTTCATCTTTTTAAAGAGAAGCTCTAGTAACAAACAGAATAGAACCGCGCAGATGGTGATAAACGGAATCGTGTCATAGAGGTTACCAACAGGTGGACGCTCCATAATTAAGCAACGCTGCACAATCGCAATGGTAGTAATTACAATCGCAATCGAAACTAGAATAGTCTGCGCATAGCGTAAAAGGTTACCAATGAGACTCGCTGGTTGCAGCCAACTAAAGATAGTCAGTACAAAAGCAATAATAAATAAGACTAAAGCTTGGTAAGTGAAGTTTTGTTCGGTAAACGTATGCTCAAGTAGTAAGCGGTCAGCTTGGGTTTCGCTGACTTCATTCATCAACTTGTATTGTTGAGCGTTCCAGTCTTTAATAAGTTTAAGTGAAGACTCTTTAACCTCAGGCTCAATGGAGTTAATATTACCTAGATTAACGATGGATTCATAGAGTTGTTCGGCAGCGACGACCTGAATAATTTTATCAGACCAGTTTTCATCTTGGAGTTGCGCAACCCTCCATATAACTTCACCAGCAGGCAACCATTCTTTTTCTCCTTTATCTGGAGCGAATAACATGAGTTCAAATTTGGACTCATTGGCAATCTGAGTCATTTTTTCCAGTAAAGGCTCAATATGTGGAGGTAACTGATTGGGGTTTTCAGCATTGTACTCAAGGATGGTTTGATGAATTTGAGGCATCGAGGTGAGAATACTTGATAAAGGGAATTTTTGTAATTTCTCCTCACCTGCTTCATTAGGAACGACCAGTTCAAAAGGTTCGCGTACAAAATTAAAATAATTTTTAAGAATAATGTACGTTTCGACAGAGCGTGCTAGGGCTACGGTCTGTTTTTCTAAGAGTGGTAGCTTTTCATCGCCTTGGTTGGCTTGATAGACTTGAGCTAGTTCAAAAAGCTTATTTTGAATCTCTTTAATTTCGTTATAGCTGTAGCGGTCACGTAGCTCTTTAACTTCTAAGCCTAGTGATTCTAATAGTTCGCCATTATCAACACGAAAACTCGGAATTTCGTCGGAAATCTCGGGTCTGAATGCTACATCGAGTAGCCACCCAGTCGCATTAATTTTGACGGTTTCATCACCTTTTTTAATTTTAATGGTTTGAGCCCCATAAAGTTTGAGTAAGGTATAATTGGCATACACCTCGAGTGGCTTTATGCGACCTCCGTCTTGCACAGGAATAACTTTGACGGTTTCTATAACCTCTTCTGCCCAAGGTTGGTAATTGTCGATAGTGCGGTACGTTTTAGGCGGCATTAGGGTACGCGCCATCATCGTGAGAACAATGAGGAAGCTCAGCAAACCTAAGTAAATAGGCCACTTTTTAGATGAACTAGTAGGAGTTGAAGTTTTTACATTCATGATGATTCAGACTAAGTAAGCCCAGTTAGTTTGCTTTGGCTTTTTGGGGTTTAGTTGGCTTGCTAGAGAATGCACCTCTAAGGAAGAGGCTCAGTTTCATGATAAAGTGAATGAGTAAACCTAAACTAGTGACGTAGAGTGAGTATTTTGGCCATTGATCGGCAGGATTGTGCACCACTTCAAATACAGAATAGAGCTCTCTATCTGGAGCGCCATCTGGTGGACCCCAGCTGGCCTGGAAGAAGGTGATTCCTTCGTGGCGCATAGGTTTATTCATTTCAATTTTTACAGGGATTTTAACTCCATTGCTATGAATACGGTTGATTTGACTCTCAAAAACTTTAGGTCTTGGGGTGCCAGGGTGGAATTCATGATGGAAATCAGTGAGCTCAATTTCATAAGGCAATTTCCAATACTCTTTTTGCAAACGTAGGGTAAAGGTACGCTCCCCAATTTTGATTGTCTTAGGGGCAAAATTGTTAGCTGCTAAGAAAAAGTTTTCTGTACTTTGGTTGCTACCTTTTGGTTTTAATTCTAATTCCACAGAGGCTAGCCATTGTTCTGCAGCATCTGATTTTTCATAATCTTTGAGGAAAAAACCATCAATGACTTTGGCGCTTTTCTCTCTAGGGGTGAATTTGGCAGAGACAGCGAGTGCGTTTTCTCGATAATCATTGCGAATGAGGTCAAAAGGTAAATTAGCTAAATTAAAATAGGTGTGGTTACGCAGATTTTTGCCTGAGATGACATGTATTTCACTGATTTTTTCATCTTTAATTTCGGCAATTTCGATGGAATAATCAAAATAATCTGAAGCAAGAGCACTTATTTCGCCTTCATAGAGTAGTAAATTACCACGTTTTTCAAATTCAGCAGTAATAAAAGCCCCAATCATAAGAATAAGAATGCCTGAGTGTGATATAATCACGCCAATATTCTTCCATCCTTTGCGGATTTTAATGATGCCGCCTAGTAGCTGGTTGATAAAGAGCAAGACACAGACCCAATAAGCATTAGGCAGGGGGAAATAGAGTGTTTTGCCATTGAGTTCAGGGAAGAAAAATACCGTATCTTTGCTAAAGTATTTTTTAGAGACCTCAAAGAGGCCTTGTTCTACTTGTTCGAGCGTACTAAGCCAAGTAAGAAGAAAAAGCAAAGATAGTATAACTAAAGCAAAGCTTAAGCTCGATAAGAAATCAAAAATTTTGCCACCCACAGAGCGGACTAGGGTCTTATTCATTCCAGTGAAGTTTCTCGATAAAGGTGAAAAAATCTTGCTTGAGTGTATCGTTTAATGGTGCATCAGCAATGAGCTTTACACTGATAAATTGATTAGGTCCTGCTGCTGGATATTCTGCGATGGCACTTAATAGAGCTTGGTTTTCTTTATTAGGTCTACCCATACCAGGAGAGTAGGAGCCTGACGCTTCGACAATATAAGCTTGCAAATTACTTCCAAGAGGGGCTTTAGACAGAGCGCTTAAATCTGTAATAGCTTCTGCTTGAAATTGTCGTAGCCAGCGATTGATGTTAGGCATGAGTCCACCACCACTAATAGAGACATAAATTTCTCCTGTAGGGAAGGTGTAGTTGAGTACTCTAAATTGAGTGCTCGCAACCTCTGTCCAGTCGCTGCCAGTGTAATCAGCATGAATCCCACTAAGGTGGGGCTCGCCTTTGGCTGTAGAGCCTGAGGGTACTGGTTGAGCGGCAGTAGAAGTTCCTGTAAACGCTTGTTTAGCTTGAGGAGACAAAAATTGGTCTTCACTTGAAGCAAATAGCTGAGGCAAGGTGTCTCGATTAGTGACTTCTCTAGTTTCAGTAATGACAACCTCACTCGACTTTTGATTACAAGCCGCTAAGCAAAGTAATCCAATGCTAATAATACTAGATGTAAGCGCAGTGTATGTTGTCATAAATGAGTGTAGAACAGATGAGATAAGCGAGCAGAAACTCAGGATTTTTAATCGGCATCAGCTAAGAAGCGCTCTGCTTCAATGGCAGCAGCACAACCTTGTCCAGCTGCGGTAATGGCTTGCCTATAGACGTGGTCTGCGACGTCGCCTGCAGCAAAAAGGCCTTCTGTTTTAGTAGAGGTTGTACCTGGAACTTGTTTAATATAACCATTGTCATCAAGATCAACTAAATCACCAAGAAACTTGCTGTTTGGCACATGACCAATAGCTACAAACACACATTTGACATCAATTTCTGAAAGTTCATTTGTCTTGAGGTTTTCCACTTTGATTTTGGTCATTTCACCTTCATCATCAGCGATATACTCTACGACTTGGCTGTCCCATACTGGAGTGACTTTTTCTGTTGCAATAGTACGGTCTGCCATGATTTTTGAAGCACGCAGTTCATCGCGACGATGAATGAGGAAAACTTCACTAGCAAAACGGGTGAGGAACATAGCTTCTTCACAAGCACTGTCACCTCCGCCAATAACTGCGACAGGAACATCGCGGTAAAAAGCTCCATCACAAGTAGCGCAAGAAGTGAGGCCATGACCGATGAGCTCTTTCTCATTAGGAAGGCCTAGATGACGTGGAGCAGCACCAGTTGCAATAATAACGGTTTGCGATTCTATAGTGCCAGTATTGGTTTTGATTTCAAAAATTCCATCTTCTGCACGGCGAGAGACACTTTCTACTTGTTGGTACTCAATACGTGCGCCAAACTTTTCGGCTTGCTTTTGCATATTCATCATGAGGTCTGGACCCATGACCCCTTCTGGAAAGCCTGGAAAGTTCTCTACTTCTGTTGTAGTGGTTAACTGGCCACCAGGTTGAGAGCCTGAAAGCATAAGTGGGCTTAAATTAGCTCGAGCCGTATAAATAGCAGAAGTATATCCTGCACATCCTGTTCCGATAATGACAACTTGTTCCATAGGTTTAAAAGACAGTAAAAGTGTTAAAAAAGCAAGCAGAGAGCCTCGTATATTTTATTTTTCTTTATTTAATACGATTGAGCTTTATTTGTTACACTAACGTTGGCTCAAAAGGATATTGTCCATATTTCTTAAAAGACTTTTAGTAGTGTCTTAAGCTACTTTTTCATCTTTATTTTTTATGGGTTTAAGCCAGGCGTTTATAGTACCTAAACTTAAGCCTAATAAGAAGCAATGATTGGGGTAATGTAGAGAAAAATCTCCCAGAGTGGTGATAAAAATACCTAAAATTAAAATAAAAAATGGCCAAATACTTTGCAGCCATCTTTTATAAGTATGAGGCTTGTTAGCTTTAATTTTGTGTTTAGCAAGTTTGACGAAATAAATAAGCGTCCAAATAAGCGCGATGAGAAAGAGCCCAAAACCGATGAACCCATAATCGCAGATGAGCTGAATGATTTCTTGATGTACAAGTCTGACATCTAAATTATGCCAAATACTAGAATCACCATCATAAACTGTTAAGTATAAATGAGTGTACATACGTGCACCCTGACCGAACCACGGTTTTTCTTGGATCAGCGCTAAGGCTAAATCACCATACTGTAATCTAGCGTCATAAGCGTTTAGGAATTTAATATCCACGCGCTCAGCAATGGGTAGCTGTTGATTCCAAATGAGACCAGCAACAGTTAAAGCCACAATACAGCTTAAGCCTCCTATCTTTAACCATTTCCATTGCCTACTACGTTTAAAAATACTGATAAAGCTTAAGTAGTAAAGCAAAGGAAATAGAGTTAAAGAAAGCGTAGCAACCATCATCCCAGTTAAACTATTTGAATAAAAAGTTAAAAAAAGCATCGTTAAAAAGCCTAGAATCAAAATGATTTTTTGAATGAGCTGTAAATATTTAGCCTGACTTAAGATATAGGCACCTAAAAAACTGGTTATCAAACTGGCGAATAAGCCAAACCCACCTTCAAAAAAGTAAGTGCCTTTGGCGTAGGGAGACTCTCTTCCCGTAAAGCGCTCATGCAAGATGAAGTTGTTATCTACGGTCAGTTGAATCACACAAAAAATAAGCTGAATCAGACAAATGATACCTAAGCTCCAAAGCCAAGCACTCATCAACCACGGTTTAGACTTTCTGTAAAACAGTATGAAAAACCCTATAATAAACCCCAAAGTTGCAATTATCAGACAATAACCGTGAGCAAGTAAGTAATACTGATTAGGAGTTAGTGAAATACGAATACCCATATAGATAGCCAAGGCCAACCAAGCCCAACAGGGGTGCCACTTATAAGAGGTCAAAACAGAGCTTAAAGAGCGAGAAGAAAAGGCAGGTTGAGTCTTAAGTCTACCTAGCCACAAACTATCTAAAATAATAAGAGCCAAGCTGAGGGCTAAGCAGTTTGTTATCAGAGCTGACTTACTCACATCTATATAGCTTCCAGCTAAGAATGCTACACTCACTAATAAAATGAGTAGAGATTTTAATAATAGAGCAGGCATGCTAAAAGTTTGGTAATAGTTGATTAGAAAGGTTCTGCTGCAAGCTGGAACTCATGAGCACATAACTGTAAAAATCGAGTTAGCCGATTAACAGTGTCTTCTCCTTGTTCGTAAGGGTGTTGAAATCCGAGTAAATGAGGGTAAGCCCAACGACTGTAAACACGTTGAGTAATCATGGTTGAAAAATGGTCTTTGACCATTTGATTATAATTAGCGCTGACTTTGTCATTACCAGTCCACCAATAGATGTAATAAGCATTCAAAGTCGATAGTTCATCCGAGCCTTGAGATTTTGGAATCAGCTTACTCAGGGACAAAATACGAATTGGTAAGTCTTGCTCCAAAGAGAGTTGTATCACGCGAGTCTCTTCTTTGGTGATTTTCCAGCCTTGAGCAATGAGGCACTCATTAGGTGGATGTAAACTGCGCCTATCTTGACCTGATAAGACAATACCCATATTAATACGGTCATAAAAACTATTACCCCAGCTGGGAAAGTAGGTGCGCTTTGCAAACTGGGTATCTTCTGGTAGGCCTATGAGTTCAGCAGGATTGGGAGCTACTTTCTCAGAGCGGTAAGAACCTACATTAGCAGGTAAATCCATACGTACAGTGATTTGAGAGCCTACTTCAAGTGGAGGAGTTAGTTGCTTAATGACTAAAGTTAAAATGATAGCGCTACAAGGGAGTAACCAAGTGATAAGAGCGGCTTTCTGAGTCTTGGAATGTGGGACTGTCTTCTGGGTAGATCTTTCAGACACTGGATTTTTTTCCAAGTATTTTTTGAGCATTTTGGAGAAAGTCATCAAGCCAAAAAATACAAATACAAAAATCACCAACCCTGAACCAATATGAAACGCGGAAGGGTCATGCTCTGATTTGCCAATGGCAAATTCTGAACCAAACCAAATAGAACCATACACGAGTAAAAGGATACGAATAACATTACCTAAAACAGCCAAAGGAAACGCTGATAAGAATAATAAAATTCGACTCCAAGGGCTGCGATTAGAGGTGTAGCCTACGATGAGTGACATTAACAATAGAGACATAAGGGAGCGCAACCCACTACACGCAGCAGCGATATCAATGGAAAATCTCTCACCCATGGCAAGATTAGCTGTTGGTGCAGAGAGCAAACCAGTTCCTTGTTTAATTGTATCTAACCCTAAAAAGTTTAGAGTCGGTTCAGCTATTTCAGTGACTAATAAACGCAAGGGTAGTCCAATTTCACGCCCGATAAAATACCAAGGCCAAAAGAAAAATCCTAAGATACTAAAAAAGCTTAGCTGCCAAAAAGTACGCCAGCCACCTAGCCAAAGGAGCAAGCTCATAGCGATGCCATGCATGGCGACATAACCTAAATAATACAGATTTATCTGAGCGCCTAGCCAATAAAGGAATAGAGAAAACAAGAGAAACCCAGCCCCCCACCAAGATGTGGTGAAAGTCAGATTTTGATAACGCTCTTTGTAGCGCCAAAGTAAAAAAAGTATAATAAATGGAATAGCCAAGCAGTGCTGCCAGTCGCCATTAGGACCACCATTAATCATGCGATCTAAACTGATTTGAGCCAGTGATTTTGTTTCAGCTCCACCAGCACTTTCATAAGGAAGAATATAGAGTAATAGCCATCCCCCTATAGCCATAAGAACCATCTTAAAGTAAGGGTGCTTTAGTAACGTTTGCATGGGCTAATATTTAGGGTTTAGAGTCAACTGAATGCTACTTATAGCATAAATAATAGCGGTTTCCACCCTTAAAACCAAAGGGCCTAAGGAGCAAGGAATCCAATAACTGGATAAAGCTTGCTTATATTCAGCAGATGACAAGTCTCCTTCGGGGCCAATAAGTATATCCACTGTAGAGATTGCTTGATATATCTCAAGGGCTTGTGAGAGTGGCTGAGCTTCTGGGAGTAATGCACCCATGATTTTTAACGAGGTGCCAGAGTCACTAGAAACTTGATTGGCATGAGACCCCATCCACTGTTGGTAGTGGGTAATTGGCTTGAGTGTAGGCAACCAATTTTGCCCGCACTGTTTGCAGGCTTCGAGTAGCATGCGCTCCCATTTGGCTTCTTTTTTGGCAAAGTCAGAAGCTTTAAAACTGAGTGTGCAATGCTGAGAAATAATCGGCTGTAGTTCGCTTACGCCAAGCTCAACGAGCTTAAAGACAATCCAGTCAAAAGCCTTAGGTTTAGGTAAACACAAATGAACTTTTATGATAGGTTGAGCCCGCTCTTGCAGTTTAGGTTTGGATAACCAGTCAAAGGAAATGAGCTGTTTAGAAAGGCTAGTGATACAAGCTGTAGCGGCATGACCAACACCATCAAAAATCTCAATAGTGTCCCCCACTTTTTGTCGCATGACTTGTGCGCAGTGATGAGCTTCATCACCAGTTAGAATCGCATCACTCCAACTTTGCGGAGGTAAATAGTAGCGATTCATGGGCGATGAAGATTGGCTAGACTAGCTTTTATTTATCAAAAAACTGCTTAGCTTTTTTCAAGAAACCTTCTTTAAGTGGTGAGTTCTTGGCTTGCATAGACTCGTCAAATTCTTTGAGTTTTTGCTGCTGTTTACTGGTGAGATGTACAGGCACTTCAATTTGGACTTCTACGTGTAAATCACCTTTGTAACTGGAATTTAAAGTAGGCATGCCTGCTTTACGAATTCTAAACATGGTTTCAGACTGAGTGCCTTTAGGTATTTTAATTGAGGCTTTGCCATCGAGAGTAGGAACTTCTAACTCTCCACCTAAAGCAGCTGTGGTAAAACCAATAGGAACTTTGCAGAAGAGATGCTCATTTTCACGCTCAAACATGTTGTGAGCTTTAACATTAATAAAGACATATAAATCCCCACTTCCTGCGCCACGCAAACCAGCATCTCCCTTGCCTGCTACACGTAGGCGTGAGCCTGTATCTACGCCTGCAGGGATGGTAATTGTGATAGTGTCTTCTTTATTAACAGCCCCTTGACCTGAACAGCTATTACAAGGATTGGTGATATTGGTACCTGAGCCACGACAGCTTGGGCAGGTTGTCTGCTGGACAAATATACCAGCTTGACGAGTGACAGCCCCTTGTCCACCACAAGTTTGACAAGTTTGTTTTTGCCCATCATTAGAGCCTGTGCCGTTACAGCTTGAACAGCTGGTTTGTTTTTCAATTTTGAGAGTTTTTTTGACGCCTTGAGCCGCTTCTTCCAAGGTTAAGTCTAGGTCGTAACGCAAATCACTACCTTTTTGTTGAGCTTGTCTGCGGCTACGGCCACCACCGCCACCAAACATATCTCCAAATCCACCGCCAAATACTTGGGAAAAGATATCACTAGCATCATGGAAGCCGCCACTGCCACCATTGCCCATGCCTCCATTTTCAAAAGCAGCGTGACCATAACGATCATAAGCAGCACGCTTTTCTTCATCACTGAGGATTTCGTAAGCCTGGCTGACTTCTTTAAACTTTTCTTCAGCAGCGGCATCATCAGGATTTTTGTCTGGGTGATACTTAACAGCAGCTTTGCGGTAAGCTTTTTTCAGTTCTGAGGCATCAGCATTCTTGCTAACACCTAATAAATCATAATAATCTTGTTTGCTCATAGATATCGTTTAGTTGAGGAAGCTAAGAAGTTATGTTGAAAAGTTCAAGGCTTAATTAATCGACTTTAAAAGGCTATTTGAGTCTTATCAATGATGACTTAGCTCTTTTGTAATATAAAAAACGTTACAAAGTTTTTATTTGTGAATTTTTCTATTAATGACAGATAGCTTGTCTTGCAATAAAGAACCTTGCACAGATTTCAGAGCTCGCTCCCAATCTTCGAGATAATCGATATCATGCAACTTAGGAAGTGGCTGTAATTCTAAATCAATGGCTTGAGCGGCATCTAGAGTATCTTGGTAGGTGGATGGACTACTCCAATTAATAGTAAAAAATAAGCGATTGAGAGACTCAGGTTCATTACTAAAATGCTTAGCTTGCAAACTTAGAGCATAATACCCGCCATCATAAGTAGGGCCAATCATCGAGTGATTGGGTTTAAATAATTGATGTAAAATAGTAGGAGTGATAGAGATGCAGTCTGTACCAATAATGCTTACATGCTGGTAGCCCTCAGCAAAGCTGTGGTCAAAAGCATGATGAATGCGCTCACCCAGGCAGCTGGATTCAAATTGTTCAAAATAGCTAATATGGAGTTGATTAACTTTTGATAAATAAGGCTCCAACCAATCTTTAATAGCTTGGTTATTATCGCTTAAGGTATAGCCAATATGGATATTTAAAGGCTGATTAAGCTCAGATGCATAGTGAGCGATGTGTTCCAGAACACACGCGACCATAGCTTGGTAGTAGAGGCTAGCCTGCTCAGCTGAGCATTCTTGAGCTAAGCGCGTTTTTACCTTGCCTGCAATGGGGCTTTTGACAAAAATAATAAGTCGTTGATTTTTGTCAGTGATCATAAATATATGGAAAAAACAAGAGGTTCTATAAGGGCTCAGATAAAGTGATGCTAGACATGTCGACTTTCAATAGTTCCTTGGAGCCTGTCAATAAATACTTTACAGTTACACAAATAGCAGTAAGCTCACAGAT
Source organism: Akkermansiaceae bacterium UBA4589 (assembly GCA_002387565.1). Classification (GTDB taxonomy): domain Bacteria; phylum Verrucomicrobiota; class Verrucomicrobiia; order Verrucomicrobiales; family Akkermansiaceae; genus UBA4581. The sequence continues at coordinate 74,535 of DGJT01000005.1, forward strand.
ATGGCAACCATCTCAAAAAGCATGAGCGCAACCAAGAGTCGCTTACCTATTTATTTAGGTTTAGTCTACCTCCTTGTTGCGGTATTATTAGCGTTGTCATTGTTTACTTATACGCCTGATGATTTACCTATAGGCAAAGAGTTTACTTTTTTTTCTAAAACAGTAGAGCCATTATTTAACGAGTTAGCGAGTAATGCCGAGCCCAATAATCCAAGAGCTAACGTAGTTGGGGCTTTGGGCGCGTTAATGGGTTGTATCAGCTTTTCTCTTTTTGGCATGACTGCTTATTTGTTGCCTTTAGTATACCTAGCAAGAGGCATTCAAAGGTTGATAGGGGATAAGGCGTATATTTGGCGTGCTAATATCGGGGCTATTATGATGCTCATAGCTGGGTCAGGCTGGATAGCCATTGTCGGTTGGTCACATTTACAAGCATGGTCTGACAGCTTAAATTTATTAGGGCCAGGAGGATTGATAGGTTTAGTGCTGGCTGAACAAGTACCGATGATTCCTGTCTTAGGTAAATGGGGTAGCTTGATCATACTTTTTGTTATTTATTTACTAGCTATGGTCGCGCTTACTGGTATCAAGCCTTGGTACTTTATTAAGCAGTGCTTTATCTCTATTGTTGTTGGCTTTAAGTGGTTAGCTAAAAATGCTAAAATCAAAAGCAAAACAGAGGAGAAAGATATATTTTCTCAGACCCCAAGACCTAAAAGCTACAAAGAAAAAAAATTATTTGAAGATAGCACGATTAGTTCTATTGAGGAGCAGAAAAAGCCTTCAATATCAGCCAGCCCTGAGCCGATAACTACGACAGCAACAGAAAGTGCTAAGCCTAGCACTAAGAGTAAGAGCGCCACCCGCTCAACTTTGAAGCCTGCAACATCAGTCACGCCAGTGATAAAAACTCATGGCGACAAGGTCTATCAATTACCAAGCATAGAATTATTAAGTCCACCTTCAAATAATGGCCCCCAAGGCACGAGTCCAACCATCTTACAAGCTAACCAAGATAGAATTATTGAAACGCTCAAAGCCTTTGGTGTTGAAGTTACCGCAGGCCCAATCACGCAGGGTCCTACCATTACGCGCTATGAAATTTACCCAAGTTTAGGGTTGCGTGTGAACAAAATAACTCAATTAGAGGCAGATTTAGCCAGAGCTACCAAGGCAGAAAGTATCCACATATTAGCGCCAGTTCCAGGTAAAGACACTGTAGGTATTGAAATTCCTAATGAAGTGCGTCAACCTGTGGTATTTAGAGAACTCATTGAATCAGAAGACTTTAATAAACCAAGTTTACGTCTTCCTATTGCTTTGGGTAAAGATGTTTATGGTAATGCCGTGATTGGTGATTTAGCTGCGATGCCTCATTTGTTGGTAGCAGGGGCGACAGGTGCAGGTAAATCAGTTTGTATTAATGCAATCATTACTAGTTTACTTTATAAATACTCTCCTGATGAGCTGAAATTTATCATGGTAGACCCCAAAGTCGTCGAGATGCAATCTTATGCATTATTACCACATTTAATTGTTCCTGTGATCACAGACCCTAATCGTGTTGTGGCAGGGTTACGTTGGGTAGTGGCAGAAATGGAGCGTCGCTACCGTTGGTTTGCCAAAGAAGGCGTGCGTAACTTTGATAGCTTTAACAAGCGTGAATTACCTGAGGAAGAGTTAGAACAAGAGCCACTTGAAGAAGAGTTAGAAGACGCAGATATTGATGCTCTTATTGACGACATGAATAGTGAGAGCGAACTAGAAGCTGACGCTGACTTTACTCAAGAAGACTTAGACATGGAGGAAGAAGCTAATAAGATACCAGATAGCATACCTTATATTGTGATTATCATTGATGAGTTAGCTGATTTAATGCAAACCGCCTCCAAAGAAGTTGAGCTCAACATTTCGCGTATAGCACAAAAGGCTCGTGCGGCGGGTATCCATCTGATTGTAGCCACTCAAACTCCTCGTGCAGATGTGGTTACAGGTATTATCAAGGCGAATATTCCTAGTCGTATAGCATTTCAAGTATCTTCAGCTCTAGATAGTCGAGTGATTCTAGATGGTGGCGGTGCAGAAAAATTAGTCGGCAAAGGTGACATGCTATTCCTCCCTCCTGGATCATCCAAAATGCTGCGTTCTCAAGGGGCCTTCCTCTCAGATGAAGAAGTGGTGGCAGTGGTTGACGCTTGTAGCTATCAAGTCGAACAGAGTTTTGAAGAAACGGCCCAAGGAGCTATTGAATCTGCTAATGGGGGCGATGATGGAGCCGAAGAGGTCAATAGCGCTGATGAGGATATGTATCTCCAATGTAAAGAAGTCGTACAACAAGAAGGCAAGGCAAGCACTTCATTATTACAACGCCGTCTACGTCTAGGCTACAATAGAGCAGCGAGGATGATTGATATGCTCGAAGAAAGAGGCGTGATAGGGCCATCCGAAGGCTCTAAACCTCGGCAAGTCTACTAATAAACTGTTAATAACTTGTGAATTATTATTGACTAACTGAGTGTTTTGATACTAAATTAATAATAACAGTACCTACTCCGCCTCTTAATATGCGCACCTGAGTAGGTCTTTTTTTATACAGATGTTATTTGATAAACCAGCATTAACAGTAGAAAAGCAAATAGAATTACTTAAATTAAGAGGACTTCAATTTAAGGATGAAACAAAGGCAATACAAACACTTCATTATATAGGTTATTATAGATTAAGAGCTTATACCTACCCTTTTCAAGAGAATAATACAGAGTTTTTAGGTATAGAGCATAGTTTTAAATCTAAGATGTATTTTGAAGACATTATTAAGCTTTATAAATTTGATAGGCATTTAAGGTTACTAATTTTTAATGCAATTGAAAAAATAGAAATAAGTTTAAGAGCTCAAATTTTGTATCATTTTGGATTAGAGCATGGTTCACATTGGCAAATGGATATTTCTTTATATAAAGACCCTAATAACTATATGGCTTTAATGGAGAACTTTTATCGTAACTCTAAACAATCAAAAGAAGACTTTATGATTAAATATAAAAAAACTTATACTAATCCATCATTGCCAGCTTCATGGATGTTATTAGAAGTTATGAGTTTAGGTTCATTGTCTAAAATTTATAAAGAATTAAATTATTCTAAAGCTAAACAACAGGTTAGTTTAAGTTTTGGTTTACCTAAGGTTGAAGTTCTTGAGAGTTGGGTGGAGTGCTTTACTTATGTGAGAAATATTTGCGCGCATCATAACAGGTTATGGAATAGAAACTTAGCAAAGCCGCCAAAATTACCCTATAACACAATTTATGATTTTTTAACTAAAGATAAAAGTAAAGCAATAAGCCATAAGGAAAAAGTTAAAATCTATTGGGTATTATACAGCATGAATTATCTGTTAAAACAAATTGATATTGAAGGAGATTTTAATTTTTCTCAACAATTAAAATCTATTATGGCATCATGTCCTCTTAATCAGCAAAAGCATATGGGTTTTCAGGAAAATTGGTTGTTTGAACCTTTTTGGCAATAAAATTATGATAAAAACACCTTTTTTTCTACTCTTACTCTTTACCCTATGTGGAGCTTTGGCTGTGGCTAATGAAAACTTTTATCTGGGGGGGATTGCGGTCAATGAGCCTGATCATCATGATTGGGCTAAGTCGCTTAAAGATGCGCAAATGAATACGGTGGAGGTGACCGTTTATGCTAAGCAGGGAGATTGGGATTCAGATAACCTTTGGTATGAAGCAGAGGAGCCTTATGTGGTCTCAGAAATCAGAGCGGCTAAACAAGCAGGGCTCAAAGTAGTGCTGATTTTAAGAGTAGCTCTTGATCATGCCTTTGAGCGCAATAAATTTCTCTGGCACGGTATGATTATGCCTAAGGATGATGAGTTGTTGGCTTCTTGGTTTAATAAGTATCAAGCCTTTGCTATTAAATGGGCTAAAATAGCTCAAGACGAGGGGGTAGATGTATTCGGTATTGGCAGTGAAATGAGAATGTTAGTCCAAACAGTAGAACGTGAAGGTCTACCCAATATTGTGGAATATTACCTCAATGAAGATAAGCAACAAGCTGAGTATGACAAATATATGCGTTACGAGGGACAAATCCCTCAAGACAGCCTCTGGGTTAGAGGTCATAAGTACACAGATTTGAGCCTATACCTCAAAGACAAACAAGCAGCCCAGAGAGTATGGGCAAAACAAGTAGGATTTCTAAACCCTCCTAAATTATCAGAAGGAGCAAAAGCTAAAATGGCTTCTCCTGTTTTTATGGTCAATAGACGCTCAGCACAGATTAAGCGCTACTGGCAAGAGCTTATTGATGAGGTACGCTTAGAGTTTAAAAATAGACTCACTTATGCGGCTAATTTTGATAACTATCACCTAGTGGGGTTTTGGTCAGATTTAGACATATTGGGAATCAATGCTTACTTTCCGCTACGTTTTCAATACAACAACGAGCAATGGGGCAAAATCAATGAGGAGCAGACGAGCCCTGAAGCACCAAAGACAGTTGCTAAGTTTGCTAATCTCGAAGAAGAGCTCATAGCGGGCTGGCAAGATGTCTACAGCTCTATTGAATCAGTCAAAAAGAAAAACCATATTAATCCAGATATGCCCCTGTGGTTCACAGAGCTTGGCTATATCTATAGGGAAAATTGTACTTATGCTCCATGGGCAGGTTTTGGCCATGCTGTCGTAGGCGCTGGTGATAACGAGCGCTTGCTACTTTATAATCAAGAACCTGAAAACCTCAGTGAACGAGCCACCGCTATTAGAGCGCTACGTAAAGTGAATGAGCAACATGGAAATCTCCTGCAAGGTATTCTATATTGGAAGCTTACCAGCAAGGTTTATCATATTCCAGTTGAGCCGTTTGTGATGCATATCACACCAGAGGCCACCGACCCTATGCAGACAGAGCTCGTGTTATTCACTAAATAAGGTGTTGTGTAGAAGTTAGATTTTCCTATTCTTAGGTTGACAAAATCCCTTTGACCTTATAGCAGAAGTAAACAATTTTTTCAAAAGACCCTTAAATTATGTCAAAAAAATACGAAGCCCTCATCATCCTTAAAGCTCAAGGTGAACAATCAGTGGACGAATTAGTACAAGTCATCGGTAAAAAAATCGAAGATAACGGAGCTCAATTAGATGAAATTCAAAACTTAGGTCGCAAAGATTTCGCTTACCCACAAAAGCATATTTCAGGTGGCGTATATGTGAACTATTGTTTTACTGCTGAGCCTACAGTGATTGATGAACTTAAGTCAATTTTGACACTAGAAGAAAGTGTACATTTACAGCATTACCGTGCTATCTAAACGTAGATCACTACTAGATTAATTTTAATTCCAACCCTTTTCAAGTTCGCTTGAAAAGGGTTGCTTTTTTTTAAGGCAGTCGTTAATCTTTTGTTAAATTAAATAATTCGATCATGGCTAATGTAAACAAAGTAATTCTTATAGGTAATTTAACTCGCGATCCAGAGCTGCGCTACACACCTAGTGGTGCTGCCGTTTCAGATATTTCACTTGCAGTCAATCGCAACTGGAACAATAACCAAGGCGAACGCCAAGTAGAAACCACATTTGTCGACGTGACTTTGTGGGCCCGCCAAGCAGAAATTGCTAAAGAGTATTTAAGTAAGGGAAGCCCCATTTATATCGAAGGCAGATTACAACTCGATAGTTGGGAGGACAAGCAATCTGGTCAAAAGCGCAGCAGATTACGTGTCATAGGCGAAAGTATGCAGATGCTCGGTAGCGGCGGTGGAGCTGGTAATCAAAACAATCAAAGTGGTGGCGACTACAGCTCAAAACCAGTACAGCCCAAGTCTCAATCCACTCCTGCCCCAGCAGCTCCAGATATTGCCATAGAAGAGGATGACGACATACCCTTCTAAAGACCTCACTAATTCTCTGCTTTTGGCAAAATTGGGCAGATTCAAAACTTTCGCGGTTCTCGAGTAGCCTTATCTACACTGTGCTTCCACGATTTTTTCATCAACCCAATTTTATCCAAAAACGTAAACTTCAGAGAATTTGCCCAGGTCTTTGGATCTCTGTAAATTAGATGAAAACCTAAAATTTAGAGAATTTGAACAGGCCTTTGAGTGAGAGTTTTTTAGTTAAACTTTTATCCAAAAACCTAAAATTTAGAGAATTTGCCTAGGTCTTTGAATCTCCGTAAATTAGATTAAAAGAAAACCCAGTTTTTTTAACTGGGTATTTTTTTGCTTACTTGTTAATAAATAGCTATGCCCTCTATGCCTTATTGGAAAATTGTAGATACCCCATACACACCTATTGAGCTTGCTCAATGCGCTCAACAGCAGTTGCAGGATTTTGTATTTTTTGATAGCTCAGTTGAACAGGAGCGTAGTATCTCTATTATTGCCGCTAACCCGATTGAGGTTATCAAGCTGGAGGCGTTTGATGCTGACTCACTTAGAAGCAAGGCACAAGAGTTTGCCGTTACAGAAACGCAAGATGAGGACAAGTCACACTACCCTCAGGGTGGTTTGTTCGGTTGGATTAATTACGAGGGGGATTGTGTGTTTGGCATCTACCCAGAGGTGTTTATCTATGATCATGCGCAAGCCAAATGGTATCAAAACGGCAGCTTGTTTGAGCAGTTAGATATCCTGTCTGAGGTAGAGTTCATTGAGCCTGTAAAACCTGTGCCAACCAAAGCAATGAGTATCAATCTGAGCGCCCAAGATTATCAATCAAGAGTGAGCAAGGCGCAGGACTATATTGCCGCAGGTGATATTTATCAAGTCAATCTCGCCTGGAAGGCTCAGCTAGGTCTAGAGGTTAATACGGCCTTTGATCTTTATAAAATTTTGCGTGAGCAATCGAGCGCGCCGATGTCGGCATGGCTCAATTTAGATAACAAAGAATTATTAAGTGCTTCACCTGAATTATTTTTAAAAATCCAAGGCCCTGCGATTCAAACCCATCCTATTAAAGGCACTCGACCACGTAGTCCAGACAAGCAAGAGGATGAGGAGATGGCTCAAGAATTGCTCAACTCTCCCAAAGAGCTCTCTGAGCTAACCATGATTACCGACCTTGAGCGCAATGATTTAGGCCAAGTTTGTAAAATAGGTAGTGTCCATGTCAGCGAACTGCATAAAATACAGCATTTTGAGCAAGTGCACCATCTGATTTCTATAGTTCAAGGAGAACTAAGAGAGGAGCTCGATTGTTTTGACGCTGTAGCAGCCTGCATCCCTGGAGGTAGCATTACGGGAGCCCCTAAGAAAAGAGCTATGCAAATTATCCATGAACTTGAGCCTGACAAGAGAGGCTTTTATACAGGAGCTATTGGGTATATTGGGTTTAATACGCATGAGCAAGTGGCGCAGTTCAATTTGGCAATACGCTCTATCGAGCATGACAAACAGCAACAAACTCTCAGCTACTATGCTGGCTCAGGTATTGTGGCAGACTCAAACCCACAGGCCGAGTATCAAGAAACCTTGCACAAGGCGAGCGGCATAGAAAAAAGTCTCAACATGTGGATGAGTTAGTTTGGTGAACGATGACACAGACATTTTTATTCCCTCTGTTTGTTTACGGTACACTTAAGCGAGGAGGTCAGTACCATCAAGAGTTTTGTAGGCAATCTTTAGAGGAAGGGCATTTGCATATTGAGCCTGCGACCACTAAAGGTAGGCTGTATGAATTGCCCGAGGGCTACCCTGGTTTTGAGCTCCCAGCAGAATGGGTAGCATCACTGCAACTAGGCAGCTCAAATATTCAAGTAGATGCTCAGTTAGCTTCAACTCAAGCATTAGAAGCTCAGAGCCTTGAGCTTGATTATGTGCAAGGAGAGCTATTTATTTACACAGATTTAGCTGCTGCTCAAAGGGATATTCAAGCACTGGATAAGATGGAGGGGTTTTTCTTAGATAACCTTGCAGGTAGTTTGTACCATCGTGTGCTTGTGGAGGTTGAAACACAAACAGTTAGCCAACTTTGCCAAGCTCACCAAGCCTACCAATGGGCATGGATTTATCACTACAATCGCCCTCATCAAGGCAAGAGATTAAAGCCTGCTCTATGGGAAGCGTAATAGAGAGCGGAACTAAATTATAGCTCCAAAATTTCCACTTCGTAGCCGTCAGGGTCAGTGACAAAGGCCATCTTGCGGTTAGCTGGATCAGCGAACTTCTCACGCCAGCCACTAGGCCAGATTTCGATGCCGTCATTCTCGAGCTTGTCACAGTAATCAATGACACTTTCAACACCCACAGCGGTGTGCATTAAATCTTCGGGAAAAGTGACGTCAAATTCAGGTGAGTAACACAGCTCTAAGAAATGCTCGCTCGCAGGTATATGTAAAAAAGCGAGGCGGTTTCCCTGTGGAGAGTCCTTGCGCTCGCCTAGCTCAAAACCTAACTTACTATAGAAATCTACAGACTGATCTAAATCAGAAACACGAATGCGGGTATGGAGAAATTTAATCATGCTCAAATCATAAAAAATTTAGCAAAAAAAACAACAGTAATATAAAGTTATCGAATATAAAAATTACTTTAATAGTTAAAAATGTAAAACATCAAAACTTGTGTTTTTGGATAAAATTGAGTGTGATGAAAAGTCGTGGAAGCGCAGTGTAGAAAAAGCTACTCGAGCACCGCGAAAGTTTTTAAATCCGCTCAATTTTGCCAAAAGTGATAGTTTTACAAAATGAGCATGGCATCTCCATAACTATAAAAGCGATAATCATGATCAATGGCTTCTTGGTAGACGCGCATGGCAAAGTCACGTCCTTGCAGAGGTTCATCTAAAGTATCCGTGCCTTCGCCCATAAAAGCGCTAATGAGCATAATGAGAGTGCTCTGAGGTAGGTGGAAATTAGTGAGTAAGCCATCAATAGCTCTAAACTGATGTGGTGGGTAGATAAAGATGCTCGTATCTCCGCCATTGGCTTGCCACACAGTATCACTACTCTTAGTGATGTCTAAGTTGGTCGCGATAGATTCCAAGGTGCGTGTGCTCGTTGTTCCAACAGCTATGACACGTTTGGCTTGGTTGAGAGCTTGGGCTGTATCCTCAGGTAGTTGGTAGCTCTCAGTGTGCATGGGATGATCGACAACTTTGTCGACCTTGACAGGTTTAAAAGTGCCCATGCCGACATGTAGCGTGACAAAGCTATGCGGTATTTGCTGGAGTAGTTCATGAGTGAAATGCAGTCCCGCTGTAGGTGCTGCAATGGCGCCTTGTTCTTGAGCGAACACAGTTTGATATTGATCGTAATCAGTGGTTTGGTGGTCACGTTTGATGTAAGGAGGTAGAGGTAATTCCCCAATAGCGTCTAAATCAAGAGGGCTGCCCCATTCGATGAGGCGTAGCCCATCATCTAAGATAGCTTTGACGGTGCCGGTGATGCCAGTGATTTCTAAAGTGCTACCCATTTGGAGTTTTTTGGCAGGTTTAGCCATACATTCCCAGAGAGTGTCAGTGCGGGCATTGACACGGAGTAGTTCAAATTTGCCATTATCGCTGTAAAATCTGGCAGGCACGACCTTGGTGTTGTTCATGACCCAGCAATCACCTTCTTCGACATAGTTAGGTAGTTGTGATATAGTGGTGTGAGTGAGTTCTTGGGTAGCACGATTGACCACGAGGAGTTTAGCCTCATCGCGCTTAGATTTAGGGTACTTAGCGATATGGCTATCAGGTAGCTCAAAGTCAAAATCTAGTGGGCTCAATTCACTCATGGCTTGCTTTTAGAATTAATTCATCGCCCTGACAATTAAAAACATAAAAAATACTATCAAACGCTCATATATTAATTATGAAACTATTATCCTCACTTAGCTTGTATTTATTGATGAGTTTTCTTACCCATACGAGTTGGGCTAGTTCAGAAAAGTTTAGTGATTATTGGCACGCTGGTCTGGCTGAGATTAGTAGTTATGATTTGCAGCAATTTCGCTATGGGGAATTTCATGAGGGCACAGCGACTTTGATATTTGTCACCGAGCCGTTTTCTAAAACCAAACAGGTGAAACTCGATGATTATCGTAGTTCAGACAAGGTGGACGTCCTTAAGCTTAATTATACAAAAAACTTTTATACAGGAGTGTACCCCTACCATGTGATGACATCGAGTTTTGTACCACAAATAGGAGGTGCAGCCATCAAAGTCACTACCACTATACAAGAATGGTGTGGGCATGTATTTAGTCAAATTAATCAAACGAAAAAGGGTTACGATTATCAGCTCTATTCTTATTTTGAAAGTGATGGCGATCAATCTAAGGTATTAAGCAAAGCCCTGCCAGAAGAGAGTTTGTGGGCGCAGGTGCGCATAGATCCGCAAGCCTTACCTGTGGGAGAGTTTGCTATATACCCTTCGCAAGAAGTGAGTCGATTTAGGCATTGGGATTACCGAGCAGTTGAGGCTACAGGCAAACTAGAAAAGCATATAGAAGACGAAGGTTTAATGACCTACACTTTGGTACACGAACAACCACAAAAACGTAGTTTAATTCTACACTTTGCCAGAGAATTTCCTCACACCATCATAGCTTGGGAGGAAAAGTACTATCTCATGGAACAAGGCAAGGAGGTTGCCATCACCACTAAGGCGACAAAGAAAAAAACTGTGCGCTGGCCCTATTGGCAAATGAATTCCAAGAAGGATAAGGTCAAACTCAAGGATTTAGGAATTGAGAGTTGATAATCCAAGGTTTTTCCATTTAAATCATTGGCATGATTCCACGTCGAATTAGTAGAGAAGTTATCATAGGAGGTGTTGCCTTAGGCGGGCAAAATCCGATTCGCGTGCAATCAATGATCACATCCGATACTCGTGATGTGGATGCTTGTGTTGCTGAGATTTTAGAATTAGCCGATGCAGGCTGCGAGTTGGTAAGGCTCACTGCACAAACAAAAAAATATGCGGAGTATCTTGAGCACATCACAGCCAAAGTGCGTGCCGCCAATTGTCAGGTGCCGTTAGTCGCGGATATTCATTTTAAGGCTGATGCCGCTATGGAGGCTGTTAAATGGGTCGATAAGGTGCGTGTGAACCCAGGCAACTATGCCGATAAGAAGAAGTTTGCCGTTATCGAATACACTGATGAGCAATACGCGCAAGAGTTAGAGCGTATTTACGAGGCCTTTAGTCCGCTAGTCAAGGCCTGTAAGGAATACGGTAAAGCTATGCGTATAGGCACCAATCATGGTTCGCTATCTGATCGAATCATGAACCGTTATGGAGATACCCCCCAAGGCATGGTAGAGAGTGCTCTTGAGTTTGCCAGTATTGCACGTGAGCATGATTTCCATAATTTTGTTTTTTCGATGAAATCGTCTAACCCTAAGGTGATGATAAGTGCTTATCAACTCTTGGTTGAGGCATTGGAAGCTAAAGGGGATGATTGGAATTACCCTATTCATTTAGGTGTCACCGAAGCTGGAGACGGCGAGGACGGCAGAACTAAAAGCGCTATTGGTATAGGTTCTCTCCTGCAAAAAGGAATAGGAGATACCATTCGTGTATCACTGACAGAAGACCCTATTCATGAGCTACCTGTAGCAAAGCAACTTATTGAGCAAATTGAACAAGCTCGTCAGCAACACGAGTCTTTGCCCAAAGATTTTGTGGAGGATAAGTACCGTGATTTTAGCCGTCGAGTAGCAGATGTCGTAGAGATTGCACAAGGGAGTGAAAACCTAAAGTTTGGCGGGATGAATTCTATTAAGGTGCTGACGCAAAATTCGTTACCGTTTCAAGGGGTTAAAACAGACTCAAATTTACCACCAGCAGATGCTAGTTTGGAGGAGTTGAGAGATAGCCTGCCTCTTTTTGAGGTCAACCCGTTGGCGCAAGATGCCTTGGATCAGCTCAAAGCTTTAGAACGACCACATCTCGTAGCAGTGGTAGATGGTGTAGAGCTCACGCCTATTAGTGCTTATCAATATTTAGCTCAATTGTTGCAACAGGTAACTATTAAGCACCCTTTGTTACTTAAAGATCAGCTCCATAATCAAACTATAGATTCATGTGCGGCTTTATTACATAGCTCAACCCAGTTAGGTAGCTTGTTGTGTCAGGGTATAGGTGATGCCGTTTTTTTACGTGCAGACGCTCAAGAAGAGCAGAATGTCCGCCATGCGTTTAATATTTTGCAAGCGTCTGGATGTCGAATCTTCAAAGCAGATTACGTGGCTTGTCCTAGTTGTGGGCGCACTCTTTTTAACTTGCAAGATACGACGCAGAAAATTAGAGCAGCTACTAATCATCTTAAGGGGGTTCGTATCGCTGTAATGGGTTGTATCGTCAACGGTCCTGGAGAGATGGCGGATGCGGATTTTGGCTATGTGGGCGGAGCTCCGAATAAAATTAATTTATATGTAGGTAAAACTGCTGTGAGATTTAATATTCCTGAAGAGAGAGCGGTCATTGAGCTGATTGATCTCATCAAAGAGCATGATAAGTGGGTCGAACCTGAAGAGCTAGTGAGTGTCTAATTATGAGGTTGGAGGCGCGGTTATTTAGTTTTTTATTAGCGCTTTTGTTAGTGTTTCAAACACTTCTTTTGGGGCAGAATCAAGACCTAACGACTCCTTTGATTGATGAAGTTGATACGGTCAATGAGGCTCAAGAAGTTCAAATAGTTGAACCCGTTCAGGAAGCTCCTGCAATAGTGTCAAAACCCGTGCCAGTTCAAACTTCGATCAAGAATTTACCTATTAGCCCTTTAACAGACCCACCAGATTGGCGTATATTGTCAGCTTTTGATTATCAATTCACCCAAGCACAGCTTAGAGAGCGTTTAAAAATTATTTGTGCTAACAATGAATGGAAACGTTGGTTTATCTTTCATAACAATGAGCTACACGTGGTTACAGAAACAGGGCCAAATTACGCAACAGCTGTACTGAAGCTTAAGGAGCAGCACACGCCATCCATAATTGGAGGTAGGCGGTACCCTTATCGTTATTGGCGAACTACCCAAGAGATTAAAAGTTTAGATTACAATGGCAATGTATTGCCACCAGTACGTGTGGCTCTAGACCCTGGGCATTTAGGGGGTAGGTGGGCCGAAATGGAGTTTCGTAATTTTGCTAAACCTGGAGACGCTAATGTTGCTGAGGGTGATTTAGTGCTCATGGTGGCTAATAAAGTTCGCCACAAATTAGAAGCATTGGGTGCACAAGTGTACATGGTGCGTGAGAGTGATGAGCCCGCTACACCTATACGTCCCGAGCATTTGGCAACAGAGGTCAAAGAGTATTACCCAAAATTTAATATACGTCTCGATGCAAGGTTACAGAAACTTTACCAAGAACAGTGGTTCTATCAAGTCGCTGAAATTCGTGAACGAGCGGAGCTTATTAATGATATTATTAAGCCTGATGTAACTATATGTTTGCACCTTAATGCTGTAGAATGGGGGAGCGACCCTAAAAATCCAGTTTTACGTAACCAAACACATGCGCATATTTTATTGAGTGGAGCGGCGACCAAGAGTGAAATGGCCAAGCCCGATCAGAGATTAGACTTATTATTAAGAGCTCTACAGGGTATTTATAAAGAGGAGCAAAAATTAGGCACAGCCCTCGCTAAAAGTTTAGAACAGACCACTAATTTAAAAGCCTTTACTTATAAGTCTGCTGGTAAAAATACGCTAAAAGTAGCAGGACATCCGTATTTATGGGCACGTAACCTACTTGCAAATCGTATCTACACCTGCCCAGTTATTTATTATGAGCCCTATGTGATGAATTCAGTGACAGACTACCCTCGTTTTCAACATGCTATTGAAAATACTTATAATCCAGATGTGTATACTATATTAGACGAATATGCAGACGCTGTAGTAGACGGATTTATTGCTCATTATGCCAAGTCTGAGCATCTACTTATACCTCCATCTATTCAAGAAAACGTAGAATTAGAAGATTTTGCCAATGAATTTCAACCCCCTTCTTTGTAAACCTCATGAGTCATAGAGTTGCCAGTAGAATATTGATCGCAGGGCATGGTTACTTAGGTCAAGCCCTAGCAGAGTTACTGACGTCTCAAAATCAGTTAGTCACTACCATTAGCTTGTCCGGAACAGGTAGTGATTATGCTTGTGATTTGAGTCAGTTAGACGAGCTTCAACCATTAGTCCAAAAATGGCAGGATCATCACACCCTACCAGATTACATAGTTCTATGTACCAGTTCTCCCAAAGGTTCAGGTTTAGAGGGTTATGAGCAAAGTTATCTCAAATCAGCGCAAAACATTATCCAGCTCTTACCTAATTCCAAGCTGATATTTACTAGTAGTACCTCAGTTTATGCTCAACAACAAGGCGAGGTCGTCACTGAGGAGTCAGAGGCTCTAGGAGCAGCAAAAACGGGTAAGGTGCTAAGGCAAACTGAAGACTTAATACTAAAGCATGCGGGTTTAGTGCTGAGATTAGCTGGTATTTATGGACCAAGACGTTCATTTTTGCTCAAAAAATTTATCAAAGGCGAAGCAAGTATAGAAGAGCAAGGCTCAAAATATATCAATCATGTGCATCGAGATGATGTCGTCTCTGCTATAGAATTTTTTATTAAACAGCATCAAGAGCAAGGAGCATGGAAAGGTAGTGAAATTTATAATGTCTGCGATTCCAATCCTTTGACTCAACAAGAGTGTTACACCAGTTTAGCTGAGATTTTCCAACTACCATACCCACCGAGTAAACCGAAAAATACACAAACTAAACGTGGCTGGAGCGATAAACAAGTATCGAACGCTAAACTTTGCGCGCTAGGCTGGAGCCCTCAATACCCTTATTTTTCTGATGCCGCACAAGAAGTGGCAAATACACTTGATTTATAAGACCTTATTCTCTAGTAATATTTCACATTAACTTATATTAATAACCCTACTATGTCTACTACCACCCAAGATTACAAAATTGCAGATATTTCCCTTGCTGAATTTGGCCGCAAGGAGCTCAATATCGCTGAATATGAAATGCCAGGTTTGATGGCAACCCGTGAAAAATACAAAAATGAACAACCTCTTGCAGGTGTGCGTATCACTGGTTCTTTGCACATGACCATTCAAACAGCTGTGCTGATGGAGACATTGGTTGATTTAGGTGCTGAGTTACGTTGGGCATCATGTAATATTTTTTCTACCCAAGATCATGCCGCCGCTGCTATGGTTGAGGCTGGCATCCCTGTTTTTGCTTGGAAGGGTGAGACTCTTGAAGAATTTTGGTGGTGCATGATGAAAACGTTTGAATTTGCAGACGGCAAAGGCCCACAACTCATCGTTGATGATGGTGGTGATGCTACGTTGCTTATGCACAAAGGTTATGAGCTTGAAAATGGTAGCAACTGGGTCAATGAACCTTCAGATAACCCAGAAGTAGATTGCATCAAAAATGTGCTTAAAGCAAAGTATGCTGAAGACCCTACATTCTGGCAACGTTGTGTACCTGAGTGCAAAGGTGTTTCAGAAGAAACGACTACAGGAGTCCATCGCCTCTATCAAATGGTGGCCAAAAATGAGCTCCTCATTCCAGCTATCAACGTGAATGACGCTGTAACTAAATCAAAATTTGATAACCTCTACGGTTGCCGTGAGTCACTAGTTGATTCTATTAAGCGCGCTACAGATGTTATGATCGCGGGTAAAATTGCCGTCGTTTGTGGTTATGGAGATGTAGGCAAAGGCTCAGCGCAAGCCCTCAAAGCTAATGGGGCTATTGTATGGGTGACAGAGATTGACCCTATTTGTGCTTTGCAAGCTGCGATGGAGGGTTTCCGCGTAGTTAAGCTAGAAAATGCTCTAGCTCACGGTAATATCTATGTGACTACTACAGGCAACAAAGACGTGATCACTCTTGAGCATATGCGCTTGATGAAAGACCAAGCGATTGTGTGTAATATTGGTCATTTTGATAATGAAATCCAAATGGCTCAACTAGAGAGTTACAAAGGTATTTCTCGCTTAAATATTAAAGACCAAGTGGATGCTTACACTTTTCCTCAAGCAGATGGGG
This sequence comes from Akkermansiaceae bacterium UBA4589, assembly GCA_002387565.1. Classification (GTDB taxonomy): domain Bacteria; phylum Verrucomicrobiota; class Verrucomicrobiia; order Verrucomicrobiales; family Akkermansiaceae; genus UBA4581. Next base: position 90,558 of record DGJT01000005.1, read on the forward strand.
GACAAACTATTTATATCTTGGCAGAAGGTCGCTTAGTCAACCTCGGTTGCGCAACAGGTCACCCAAGTTTTGTGATGTCTAATAGCTTTACTAATCAGACATTAGCTCAAATTGAACTTTGGAAAAAACAAGGTGAGTATGAAAACCAAGTATACATTCTACCTAAACATCTTGATGAAGAGGTGGCGCGTTTGCACCTTGAGAAAATTGGCTGTGAGTTAACCACTCTATCTCCAGAGCAAGCTGACTATTTGAATTTGTCTGTGGATGGTCCTTACAAGCCAGAGCATTACAGGTATTAAATAGTCAATATTTATAAGGTTTAATTACCTTTAAAGGTTGAAAGCTCACTTTTATATAAAAGTGAGCTTTTTGCTGTTTAGGTCTCAGAGTAGAGGCATAAGCGAGCTGTTCTTATTTTGCACTTGTATTTTGACTAGAATAAGTTAGTTTTTGGGACTTACTTTATTATGAAAAGATTTACACTTATTTCAACTTTACTAGTTAGCTTATTCTCATTAAGCATGGCCGCAGAGCTCAAAGTCGCAGTTATTAATTATGAAAAGGCTTTTGACGCCTATAATAAAACCGTAGAGTTTAAGGCTGTCATCGAGGGTAAACAAAAAACTTTCCAAGAAGAGCTCCAAGGCAAACAAGCTGAGTTCAAAGGTTATGAGGAAAAAATTGTTAATTTCCAAAAACAACTCCAAGACCCAGCAGTAGCAGAGAGTATCAAGGCACAAGTTCAAGGTGAACTCAAAGATTTAGTGCAAAAAGGCAAAGCAGAAGAACAGGCTTTCAATCAAAAAGTCCAAAGAACACGCCAATCATTTCAAGAAGAAATGAATCAACAACGTCAGCTTATCTTGCGCGATATGAATGATGTGGTTGAGAAATTTGCCAAAGAGCAAGGTTATGAAATCGTCTTAGATGCATCAAGTTCTACTGTAGGTCGCACGCCATTTGTGCTCTATTTTGACACTAAGTATGATGTGACAGATGAGGTGATTGCTATTCTAAATAAGTAATAGTATGTCTGGCTTCTTAAAACAGTTTAACAAAATAAGCTCCTTATTGATGATAGGGAGCTTATTTGCTTATGCGATTCACGCTCAAGAAGCCACTAAAGGTATCGCTTTTGTAGATGCGGATATTATTTACAAAGAACTACCTAGTTATAAAGCTCTTCAAGAGCGAGTAGACCTGTTAAAGCAGGAAGCCGAATCTCAAATTAAGGCAATTACAGAAAAAGTTCAGCCTATCTTAGAGGGTTATCAAGAAAATCAACAAAGATTAGAAAATATAGATATGAGCGAAGCCGATAGAAAAGCGCTCAATGAAAAGCAGCAACAATTGATGCCACAGCTGCAGCGAATTCAGGCTTATATCCAACAAGAACAATACCGATTACAAAGCTCTATACAAGCTTTGCTACTCCATCAAGTGAGCAAGGACAAACAAGATTTAAAAATTCAATTGACCAATTTAGCGCAAGAAAATGGCTATGAATTCTTATTAGATAAAAGTTTGCAAACCGACAACCAGTTACCTCTCGTCAATTACTACTCTGACAGGCTTGATCATACAGAGTTCTTTCTCTCATTATTACTAGAGCAATAAAAGTATGAATATACAAATTAGCATTGCTGAGACACTCAAAATTTTAGGTCTTAATTCTCAGTCTGTAATTTGGGGGGATTATGAGGCTGATTATGAGCTTACGGGTATAGAATCATTAGACAAAGCTGTTCAAGGTCACATTAGTTTTTTAGGTAATCCTAAATACCTCAATGATTTTCATGAAACTAAGGCTGCCGTCGTTTTAGTAACCAAAGAAGCTGCTGAATTAGGACATAAAACAGCCACACTCATTATCGTCGATAACCCATCCTTGGCTTTGGGCGTCTTGATGAAAAAGCTTAATTCACAAGAGCAAGTTTTAGTGCCAGGTGTTCACCCAACTGCTTATGTTGACCCTACAGCTACAGTGAACACAGACAAAGTCCAAATTGGCCCAGGCTGCATCATTGAAGCAGAGGTCAACATTGCCGATGGTTGTAAACTAGAGTCAAATATTGTGATAGGTCGAGGCAGTGAAATCGGTCAAGACTGCTATATTCACAGTCAGGTATGCATACGTGAATACTGTGAAATAGGCAACCGTGTGATTATCCAACCAGGTGCCGTCATAGGTTCTGATGGATTTGGCTATGAATGGACGGGTACTGAGCATGTCAAAATTGATCAGATTGGTACCGTCATCATCGAAGATGATGTTGAAGTCGGGGCTAACACGACTATCGATAGAGCTAGATTTGGCAAAACGATTATTGGACGAGGCTCAAAAATTGATAACCTCGTACAAATTGCACACAATGTCACTGTAGGACCTTACTGCCTCATCGTTGCGCAAACAGCTATTGCTGGAAGTTCAGAGTTAGGTCAAGGTGTGATACTTGCAGGACAGTCAGGAGTGACTGGTCATGTCAAAATTGGTGATGGAGTCATTATTGCTGCTAAATCATCAGCAGGTAAGAGCATCAGTAAACCAGGTGTTTACTCGGGTAATCCATGTCGTCCTATCAACGAGCAACGCAAGAACGAAGTCTATCTTAGCAAAATAGGCTCACTCATGGCTCGTGTCAAAAAGTTAGAAAAACAACAGTCAGAATAACTTAACCACTCCTCACTATGTCAGCCACTCCTCCTGAGCTTCAAATGGCCTCAACAGGCTCAGTGTCTATGGATGACTATTTGGAGCAAATCTGGCACCTCATTGAGACCAATGGCACAGCAAAAGCCACAGAGCTTGCACAACGTTTAGATTTATCGCAACCGAGTGTCTCAGCCATGCTCAAGCGCCTAGACCAAGATGGTTGGGTGATTAACGAAAAATACCGCGACCCCAAGCTCACTGCAAAAGGCAAAAAAATGGCGGAAGCCATCGTCAAAAGACATGAGGTACTCACGAGCTTTTTACGCTTATTCCATCTACCAGAAAGTGTTATTTATAATGATGTCGAAGGAATGGAACATTATATCTCCTTGCAGACGTTAACCTGTGTAGAAGCTCTAACCAAATGCCTCAAACAACAACCTGATTTTCTCAATCAAGTCATACAAGAGTTAGAAAAAAATTCTTAATAAACTAATATAACTCTTTATAAACAATTCTTTATAATAATTACCATGATTAATCCCGACCAATTCAACGCCCTCTTTGATAAATGCCTCGCTCAATATAAAAGTGGTAACAAGGATTTTAACAGCTACTACAATGAGCAAGACCTCGAATTCCTTGCCAGCATCGGTTACAAGGTACGTGAGTTTTTTGATTTTATTGAGGACTATGGCGACGCTCAAGTTCCCACACCGCAGGAAGCTTTAGCGATTGCACAGGTTAGACAAAACTACCTCCTACAAGAGCAAGGAGGTACGCTCTCCACTCATGAAATCAGCCATGATGAACTACCAGTATTTGGAGAAACCATCCAAGGCATCGACTACCTACCTCGTATCTTGTTCAAAGCCACAGCTAAACTCAAAGGCGAACTAGACCCAGACATCATGTTTGGTTGTGGAGGTGATCGTCGATTTGTGAGTAAGTTCCCAGCTTATACGTTGAGTAGTTTTTTACAGCTCGTCTGGGATTTGAATTTTGATGGCGACCAAATTGCCACCACTCTCAAAAGTTCTTAAAGTATAAAAAAACTCTTCCAAACAATTAAGTGTTGATAGACTGGTCATGAAAGCGTTAAAATTAGGCACAATCATCACCCTTACCCTGCTTCTTAGTCACTGTCAGCATATGAGTTTACCCCAGAAACAGCACCAAGTCCTCATTAGTGTCGCCGATCAAAAAATGCGCGTCTATGATGAGCAAGGCATGTGTCTAGGCAGTTATCCTATATCCACCTCTAAATTCGGCCTAGGTAGCGAACTAGGTAGTCACAAAACTCCACTAGGCAAACTTAAAATCGCCAAAAAAATCGGTCATGGCGCCGAATCAGGCACCGTATTCTCTAGCCGCAAACCCACAGGAGAAATCCTCAAACCCAACTCCCCAGGCCGCGACCCTATCGTCACCCGCATCCTCTGGCTCAAAGGCGTAGAACCTCATAACAAAAACACCTTTAGACGCTACATCTACATCCACGGCACCCCAGAAGAGCGCAAGATAGGCTCAGCTGCCAGCTACGGCTGCATACGCATGAAATCCAAGCATATAATCACCTTCTTCGACCAAGTAGCCCAAGGCACCCAAGTCACCATATTCCCCGAAAGCTTCCTGGAACACCAAGCCAAGCTCAACGAGAAAGCATGAAGTTATCAAAGATAAAAGGACTTGTTTCTTAAAAATACAGTATATTCGACTAGAGTTTTGGTTGGCTCGTGTGTTCAATTCATACAGCTAAATCAAAAATCAAAGAACCGACGCCCAAGACTTTAGAGGAAATGAACTTTTCAATACTCATAAAAATAGTGAGATTTTAAAAACCGACCCAAAAGATTAGCGACTAAAGATGATATGACAAGATTTATTTTGAGCCTTAAGTTAATCGTAATGACCTCTTATAGAGATAATCACAAGGATGTTTTCAGCTCTTTGAGTTTCTACTTTATAGATAATTCTGTCCTTGAGGTTTATTCTTCTAGACCACCATCCTTGTAAGTTAGCTTTTAAAGGCTCAGGCTTTCCTATACCAATAAAAGGGTCTCTTTCAATAGCTTGTATAAGCTTGTTGATTTGCTTAAACTGTTTAGAGTTAGTGGTTTGCCAATAAAGATAATCTTTCCAAGCTTTATCTGTAAATTGTTTAATCATCCAGCAATTCTCTTGTTGTTACTTGACCTCTATTAGCTTGGTCTATGCTTTCAAAGAGACGCTTTAAATCATGTGTTTCTAAAATGTGTATGGTTTCCATCCAGCTAGAGTAATCCTCTTTACTCATTAATACAGCCTCTCCTTTATGTTTGGAGCGAGTAATAAGTATAGGTTCATGATTATTGCAACATTCATCAATGATTGAAGCAAAGTTTTGTCTTGCGTGAGAGTAAGTAGTAGTTTGCATAAGATAACAATTAAGTACAACTATTTGTACGTAATTAAAGAAGATAAGTCAATAGTTATTTATCTTGCGCTATTTGCTCGAGCGGATGACACTTAGCATACACAGCTTTGAGTTATTCAATACTCACCTGTGTGTAGATAGTTGTGGTATCTAGTTTCTCATGCGCTAAGAGTTGCTGGATATACCTAATATCAGCATCTCCCTCTAACATATGCGTAGCACAACTATGTCTGAGCAAATGACAAGAACCTTGCTTATTAATCCCTGCTTGTTTGGTTTTTGAATAGGTTGGAATTCTGGTTAGTTATCAAATCAGCTAGCGAAACCTCAAAGCGAATAGCGCATGAGGTAAGACCCTAGCCTCGAAGAGGTGAAGTTAGCCTGAATAAGGCTAATTGAATCACTAGCGTGGCTGATAAGAGAAAATCATTTATGATTTTGCCCGAAGGGTGAGCGACAGCCTGAGTAA
>DGJT01000002.1 GCA_002387565.1 Akkermansiaceae bacterium UBA4589
GGTATGCATATAGCAAGTAGGTGCTTCAAGCTGAGTTTGGCTAAGCACCCATTGCGTACGCTCAGGGATAGATCCGCAGCAAATGGCACTCGCCTCAACACCTCTTACCTCTTGCAAGAAAGCGGCATAACCAAGTGCGGCACAAATAGCATCTGTATCAGGATTCTGATGACCAACAACGAAAATAGGTGAATTCATAGAGAGGAGTTAAGAGGGAAAAATTAAAAATGAAAAGTAAAATTAGTACTGGGATTAGAGAGTCTGCGAGATTTGAGCTAATTAGATGAATTAAAAGTACATGAAAGCATTGCTATTAAGTATTAAACAAATCGTTGTCTGGTTTTTGTTCGCGTTCTAGTTCAATGCGGTCTTCGAGGTTTCTGGCTTTGACTTTTTTGCCACGTTTGTTGCGGCGTTGGACGTTGCGTTCACGCTGTTGTTTACGTTGATTGAGTATTTCGACTTCTTCGACTAGTTTGAGGTAGGATTCGTAGCGCTCGGTACTTAGGGTTTGGTCGGCAATGGCAGCTCTGATGGCACAGCCATGATCTTGCTCATGTTTGCAGTTGCTGAATTTGCATTGCAAACTGAGTTGACTGAGGTCTTGAAAGCTTTCACTGAGTGTCTCTTCTGGGCTCCAGAGGTGGATCTCTCTAATACCGGGGTTGTCTACGAGCAAGCCGCCTTCTGGTAGGAGAATGAGGTCGCGAGCGCTGGTGGTGTGCTTGCCTTTGCCGGTGACTTCGTTGACCTCGCTGGTCCATTGCCAATCTTGTCCTAGGAGCTGATTGGTCATGGTTGATTTACCCACACCACTAGAGCCTATGAGAGCAAGCGTGGTGCCTGTGTCAAGGTAGCTTTTGAGAATAGAGACGCCTTGTTTTTTTACAGCGCTGGTAAAGTGTAGGTCGACACTAGCATCGGGAAAATGGTCGAGGATTTGCTGCTTGATGTCAGTAAGGTGGTCTTGACCCTCTTGGTCTACTTCATAGAGGTCAATTTTGTTGACGAGGCAGATGGCTTTGGCTCCGCTCTGTTCGATTAGGGTGAAATACCTGTCTAGGCGCTTGAGGTTAAAGTCAGCTTCGGGGTCAGTGACTACAGCCACATAATCAATATTAGTCGCAATGATTTGCTCGACACTGGCTGTGCCTGTGGCCTTGCGTGATAGACTGGTGCGCCTAGGTAGGACGAGTTCGATAAAGGCGTCTGTTTGATTGTAGTTTGAAGTCTCGTAGTCGAGAATAACCCAGTCACCTACGGCAGGCTTTTGTTCTGGATCTAGGTTTTTGCGGCTTTTGCCTTTGAGGCTGGCTGTGACCTCGACGACTTCATTGTCGCTGTCGATGGTCATTACATGGTAGTAAATCTTATTATCTCGACTGACTCGTCCGATTTGATAGAGCTCAGGATTGGCATATTTTGTTTTATAAGATTGATAAGCTTCTTTGAAGAAGTTATTCCAACCTAGGTCTTTGAGTTTTGCCATGTGTGTTGCCTAATTAGCGTTTTACCCAATTGGCATCGTAGCCTCTAGTATCAATATGCACAAAGCTTGAATAGATACCTATGCCGCCTTTGAACCAGCCATCTCTACGCAGTTTTTTAGCATAGCTGGCGACTTTCCAAGTTGAATGACCTGGGAATTTAACGTCCAAAGCTTGGTTTTGTAGATGGTATGATTTAGAGCTAGCGCCAAAGCAGGTGCGGTTGTACTCTGGATCCCTGTAAGCGGAAACGATGAAAGGCGTGCAGTTAAGTTGCTCGGCAAGTTTGTCGATGACCGCTAAATTATCTACAATATTCTTCCATAAATAAGTTGGAGGAATATGATTAGAAACACTGCGTCTTGATTTAAAGTGACTTTCAATAAAGTTAGGGATAGAAATGCGATTGAGGCCTACCTTTTTATTAATGTAATTGGCGTACTTAAGAGTTTCCTTGGATTGTTGGTCAACCCATTCCTGAGGCAGAGTTTGCCCAGCATTTGAAAAACCTAAGAAAGCTTGTGACTGACTAGCACTAGCGCAAATAAGGCCAGCAGAACCTAACAGAGTTTTACTGATGAAAGCTCTGCGAGATACTTGAGAAGTAGTAGCACTTTTTTGCATAAAGGCGTCAATATATAGATTTTCATTAAAAAATCAAGTTTTTAAGAGGTAAGACCTAGACTGCCAGCATTAAAATTGATTTTTATTGGCTTGAATAAGCGTGTTGAAACTCCTTTTCTAAATGCTCAAATTAATAGCTAAAACCAACTGTTTTTAAAGGCTTAGAGTGGGTGTGAAAAAATAAATAATTTTTTTTTGAGAGGGTACTTTACAAATGCGGATTTAGTGATACTTTATTGAAAGTTTATGCCTAAGGATACCAGTATTAAAAAGATATTAGTGATTGGTTCGGGTCCTATTGTTATAGGACAAGGTTGCGAATTCGATTACTCAGGGGTACAAGCGTGTAAAGCTCTCAAAGAAGAGGGGTATACGGTTGTGTTGATTAACTCTAATCCAGCCACGATTATGACTGATCCAGAGTTTGCTGATAGGACTTATATCGAGCCTATCACTAGAGAAATTATCATAAAAATTATTGAGCGAGAAAAGCCAGATGTTTTACTGCCTACCTTAGGAGGTCAAACCGCGCTTAACGCAGCTATGGATCTCTTCAAAAGCGGTGACCTAGATCGCTTAGGAGTTCGTATGATTGGAGCTAATGCTGAAGCCATTGATAAAGGCGAGGACAGACAATTGTTCAAGGACGCCATGATTAAGATTGGTTTAGATGTGCCTATTTCAGGGGTCTCGCACTCCATGGAAGAGTCTAAGCAAATTGCTGAGAAAATTGGTTCTTACCCATTGATTATTCGTCCAGCCTTTACCTTGGGTGGTAATGGCGGTGGAATTGCTTACAATAAAGAAGAATTTGAAGAAATCGTGACGCGTGGCCTAGAGCTATCTCCAGTTACTGAAATCCTTATTGAGGAGAGCTTGTTAGGTTGGAAAGAGTACGAAATGGAAGTTGTGCGAGATAGAGCAGACAACTGTGTGATTATTTGTGCCATTGAAAATATTGATCCAATGGGTGTGCATACAGGTGACTCAATTACCATCGCACCAGCTCAAACACTAAGTGATAGAGAGTACCAACATATGCGTGACGCTTCATTTGCGATTATTCGTGAAATTGGAGTGGAAACAGGTGGCTCTAATATCCAGTTTGCTATCAATCCTAAAAATGGGCGTATGATTGTCATTGAGATGAACCCACGTGTATCGCGTTCATCTGCCCTTGCTTCTAAAGCAACTGGTTTCCCGATCGCTAAGATTGCAGCTAAATTAGCGGTAGGTTATGTACTCGATGAATTGCGCAATGACATCACGCAAGAAACACCAGCTAGTTTTGAGCCTACTATTGATTATGTGGTGGTTAAGTTACCACGCTTTACTTTTGAAAAGTTCCCGCAAGCGAACCAAGTGCTCACAACACAGATGAAAGCTGTGGGTGAGGCAATGGCTATTGGTCGTACGTTTAAAGAGTCAATGCAAAAGGCCTTACGTTCGCTAGAGACTGGGCGTTGGGGCTTTGGTTTTGATGCCAAAGAAATTAAAAATGCCACACACGAGGATGTCGAACGCAAACTAAGAATTCCTAATGCTGAACGTATTTTTTGGATTCAAGTCGCTTTCCGTGCAGGTTGGACTGAAGAGCAAATTTTTGAACAAACAGCTATTGATCCTTGGTTTATCAAGCAGTTAAAGCAAATTTCTGATGCGGGTGAAGAACTAGCAGATTTAGATTTACGTCAGGCTAAGAAGTTAGGTTTCTCAGATAGACAAATTGCTCTAGCCAAAGATACAGATGAGGCTAGCGTGCGCCAAGAGGTAAGAGCTGCTGGTATTAAGCCAACTTACCGCTTAGTAGATACTTGTGCGGCAGAATTTCAAGCGTACACGCCTTACTACTACTCAAGTTATGGTGACGAGAATGAGTCTATCAGAACTGATAAGAAGAAAATTGTCATCCTAGGTGGTGGTCCTAACCGTATCGGTCAAGGTATCGAGTTTGACTACTGCTGTGTGCATGCAGCATTTGCTCTCAAGGATTTGGGTTACGAAACTATTATGGTGAACTCTAATCCAGAAACAGTTTCAACGGATTATGACACCTCTGATAAGCTTTATTTTGAGCCGCTCACTCTTGAGGACGTGCTCAATATTTGTGAGAACGAGCAACCTGATGGTGTGATTGTTCAGTTTGGTGGGCAAACACCGCTCAACCTTGCAGAAGGTTTAGAAAAACATGGCGTTCCTATTATCGGTACTTCTCCAAGTAATATCGAACTTGCCGAAGATAGGAAGCAGTTCTCAGCTTTGCTTGACGAATTAGGTCTTAAACAAGCAGAAGCTGGCACAGCAACTTCAGAAGAAGAAGCTCTCAAAGTAGCCAATGAAATCGGGTACCCAGTGTTGGTTCGCCCATCCTTTGTGCTCGGTGGTAGAGCGATGATGATTGTCTACAGTGACGAAGATCTTAAGCGCTATATGAGAGAAGCAGTAGACGCATCTCCAGAACGTCCTATTCTTGTCGATAGATTCCTTGAAGGTGCTCGTGAATTAGACGTAGACTGTATTTCAGATGGTAAGCAGGCTGTAGTAGGTGCGGTGATGGAGCATATTGAGCAAGCGGGTATTCACTCAGGTGACTCAGCTTGTGTAATCCCACCATTTAGTATCGGAGCAGATATCCAAGAACGTGTCGTAGAAGCAGCCAAAGCATTAGCTAAAGGCCTCAACGTGATTGGCTTAATGAATATTCAGTTTGCCATTAAAGACTCAGAAATTTATGTCATTGAGGCTAACCCTCGTGCTTCACGTACTGTACCATTTGTTTCTAAAGCAACAGGTATTCCTCTGGCTAAATTAGCGGCACAGATCATGGTAGGTAAAACTCTGGACGAGTTAGGGTTCACTGAGCAGGTTATTCCCGAGCACTATTCTGTTAAGGAAGCGGTATTCCCATGGGGTAAATTCTTAGGCGTAGATACTATTCTCGGTCCAGAAATGCGCTCAACTGGTGAAGTTATGGGTATTGATGATGATTTAGGTATTGCTTATGCTAAAAGTCAAATTAGCGCCTTTAACCCATTACCAACTCAAGGGAATGTCTTTATCTCTGTAAGTGATATGGATAAGTCTGAATCTGTAGAAATAGCAAAATCTCTTTGTGAGCTAGGCTTTAAATTATTTGCTACTGGAGGTACTTGTGCTTATTTAAAAGAGCATGGCTTAGAAGTGACTAGAACTTACAAGTTGGCTGAAGAATCAAGACCTAACATCTTGGATTTAATGAAAAACGAAGAAATTAATTTTGTCATTAACACTCCAAGTGGTCCAGACGCAAGAAAGGATGAAGTCGCTATTCGTAGTGCAGCAGTTGAGCATCGTATCTCACATTGCACAAATTTAGCAGCTGCCCAAGCGAGCATTAAAGCTATTACTTCATTACAAAATAAGGTAGTTAACGTAAAAACTATCCAAGAACACCAAGCAGGGATTGTTTAAATTTACTAAATCTCTAATTGCCTAACCTAATTACTCCAGAAGCTGTTACTTTCTAAAATTATTTTATTTTGCGGTTTTGCAGAGGTCTTATGTTGATGGTTCAGGTATAGTTTTTCGCTAGCAGATGTATCTGCAATATTGGAGTTGGCTACAACCAATATAGTTGCTTATTTAGTGTCTGTTTTACTAGCAGTATCTTCTGAGGCTTCTGAGCCGCTTTGCCATCTAAATTTAGCAAAGACAACTTTGGTGATGTCGGAACCTCTGGCTGGAGTAAGTTTTATGATTTCAGTCTCAGACCAGTCGTTGAGAGGTTTTTTGTTGTGCTTGTTGATCAACTCAGCTGCTGGTATCGTCATGCTCTGCCAGTCATTGGATGCCGTGATCTCAATCTCTTTTTGAAAGGCTTTATTCACTTCTATCAAGACCTTTTGTGGTTGGGTGCAGTAGAAATCAAAGGTAAGAGGAGTATTTTTAGGAATGACAAGGGCTGGGTCGGCAAACTGTTGATTGAGAGTTCCGCGGTTACTCATCGGGCGGAAACCTTTTATGCCTCCTACTCCCTCAATCGGTCCTGAGTTGTTCCAGCCACTACTACTATCCAGTTGAGTTCGCGGCTTGTCAGTAGCGATTGCCTGGCCGAGTTTGGAAGGGATTGCAGCCTGGAATTTGGAGGTTATGACGATGTTGCCTTTGTAATTGAGTTGAGCAAATGCGAATACATAATCATCGACATTGAGAACGGGTAGTTTAGCAGTCCATTGGTCACCACTGCGGACAGCTTCGCTATCTCTCCAGGATCTGCCGTAACTGATAGGGTTTTTCAAAGCATAGAAAATCTTAATCTCTTCTAGTTTATCTGTAGAGTCCGGAGAGATTTTAAACTCAGGCACTCCTTCGGCGTCGAGTTCTATGTTAGCCTCCGGAAGCTTTGGCCAGAACAGATCTTCACCAAGTACATGTTTTTTGAGCCAGATTTTGGTGTTATCTCCTAGTTTATCTGTATTGTGGTGGGCTCGTGCCTGGTGCGCAAATGCCCAGGGAACTCCCTCCTTGAAATCATCAAAGGTATCTTCCCCGCGCTCATGACCACCGTGATGGTCATTGGTGCCATTTAGCCATAGAGATGCTGCCTTGATGTAAGGAGCGTGGGCTTGGGGAGCGATGCTCTTGAGGTAGATTTTTTCACCCGAAGTCTTCTCAGGCTCTACATAGGGAATTTTGTATTTGAAAACACCACGTCTTCTGTAGTATTCGTTCCAACCTATACCAAAATAGGCCACAATCGCTTTTACCCGCTCATCCATTCCCAGGTTCCAGATGATGGTTCCACCGTATGAATATCCTTTGGCACCAATACGAGAAGCATCCACAACATCATGGGTGAGGAAATAGCTTAGAACTCTTCTCTGCAAGGCATACCAAACATAGTCACTCGTCTCTTCAGGTTGGGTAATAGAACTATTGTTTTTAGGGTGACTAGTCCAGACAACATTTTTTCTGTCCTCCATATTGCCGCGTTTAAGAGCTTCTGGATATTTGGTGTATTCTTTGCGATTACCGGTTTTTCCACAGTAGTCGTAGGAAATCACTGCCCAGCCATCTTTGATATAATCCTTATCTATACTGGCTTTCGACATCCAGCCATGTATGTTCATAAGGCCAGGAGCTTTTTTGATACCTGACTTAACCGAGTATAAACAATAAACTCTGACTTCCTCTCCTAAGACATAAGCACTGATGTAAGATTCTTTATAGTAAACCCCATTGTTGGTTCTTTCTTTTATGATTTCCTCTTTATAAGCTCCTTTATCTGGATCATATTCGGCCCAGATTTCTTGAGGGTTTTTCAAGTCTTGCCCCATCAAATAAGAAAATAGCATAACTGTGCAAGATGCTAATAGAAGAGATAAGTGATTATAGAAGTTCATGAAAAAGGTTTTTTAGATTATTTCACACTACATGACAAAATATGAGTGTATGAATGTTGATTAATGGTAATGGGTTGGGCTTTACTAGAAATTTAAAATACAAAGTGCCCGACTAAATGATTTATGCCTAAGTTAGGCTGGTTAAGCAAGTTTTATTTGTTGATTTTGATATTTTTTAATGAATGGCGGATTCAACTTGCTAACACAAAAAGATAATAATGTTATGAAAATCTGCAACAGTCACTAAATGCGAATGTGCACAAAAAAGAAATTGACAATTTATTTGCTAAAGTTAGTATGAGTTATTCTATTTAACTAACATTTACTATGTCTTTACCTCCAGTAAAACCTTCTCAACCTCTTCCTTCTGCGCCATTACCTCCAGCAAAACCTTCTGCAGGAGCACCATTACCGCCACCAGTACCTAGCGCTCCTAAAGCACCGACACCGCCTCCGGCTGCAAAAGCGCCAAGTGCTCCAACACCACCAGCCGCCGCTGCTCCGGCCCCGCCGGCTGCTCCTAAAGCTCCTTCCGCACCAAAAGCACCAACCCCACCAGCGGCCGCCGCTCCGGCCCCGCCGGCTGCTCCTAAAGCTCCTTCCGCGCCAAGTGCTCCGAGCGCACCAAAAGCACCAACACCACCAGCGGCCGCCGCACCAACTCCTTCCTCTACGCCTAGCGCTCCATCCACTCCTGCTATACCAGCTAGTAAGCCACCAGCGGCAGGTGTGCCAGCACCTGTAGGGAGTACTCCTCCTGCTCCAGCCGCTACACCGGCACCATTACCTTCTGATGCTCATGGCGCAGCAGCGCCAATCGCTCCAACTAAAACTGTTGAAGTAGAAGTTGTGGTAGAAAGTAAAGCGGTAGCTATTGCCTCTGTAGTCGGCGGTTTAGCTGCTTTAGTGATGTGTGTCATGAGTTATATGGCTTACAGTCAATTTTCTGGATAAGCACAAAGAAAGGCTTTAAAAAAACTCGCTTATAACTTGCGCGTTACATAGCTAGTTTTTGTTGGTTATTTTTCTTATTGCTATTTGCTTGACGAACAGTAAAATAGTAAGCTACTTTCGAGGTATGAGTTTAGCAGTTAATGAATCTAATTTTCAAACAGAAGTCTTAGATGCTTCTGTACCAGTTTTAGTCGATTTTTGGGCAGAATGGTGTGGGCCATGTAAGATGCTATTACCTATTATTGATGCACTTAGCCAAGATGTGGGTGATGCTGCTAAAGTAGTAAAAGTCAATGTAGATGAAGCGGCGCCTTTGGCGGCTCAATTTAAAATTAGATCTATTCCTACGTTACTTATCTTCTCTAATGGAGAGGTTAAAGAGCAAATTGTAGGAGCCAATGTTACTCAACAAGAGCTCAAAGATAAATTGCTCAGCCTTAGCTAAACCGTTAGTTTAATTTAAGGCGGAGTGGCCAAGTGGTAAGGCAGAGGTTTGCAAAACCTCTATTCGCGAGTTCGATTCTCGCCTCCGCCTCCAAAAAAAATCACCACAATCATTTGTGGTGATTTTTTTGTAAACACAACTTTTTCATCGTGTAGTGCGATTTACATATGAACCAGAAAAATAACAACTTAGTTATTAAAACCAGTAAATCTATTTCTTATTGGTTTATATTACCTTCATTGTTGATTTCTTGTGCGGTTATTAAGTTTGCTTTGCAAGACTGGTACATGTGGGTTATTTTGCCCGTTTTTCTTTATGGTTTATGGTTAGGTTTACAATTGTGGCTTCATCCAAAGTTGCTTATTAAAGTAGAAGATGAACAACTCTGGTTATATGAAGGTTCTCTCATTCATGAGTCTAAACCTAAAATTAAACTTCCGTTTGAACTTATTGAATCTTTTGACGTACAAATGTTCAAAGATAATCGAGGGGCTAGTTGGTTTCTGACACTTCAATTAAAGCAACCAGTACAGTTGCCTGAATCAGCTAAAAAAGCGATTAGCAATAGTATTAGATTTACCAGGCTTGAAGTAGAGCCTAAATTTATTCCTTGGGGTGTTAACTGGCCAGAAGGTGGAGCCAAGAACCTCAAACAACGTTTAGAAGAGGTAATTATATTAAGCTAAATTATTTAAAATTATTTTATTTAGGCTAGTGCATTCCAATTTATCGACTATTTTCCAAGGCTCAAGCTCAGTGATTCGTGTGGCTTGCTGTTTGTGGTAGATTTGACTAACTAAGTCTAATTTCTCCAAGAGTGCTTTTTCATCTAGTTGTTGGATATTTTCCCAGATAGGAATTAATACAGCGCCTCTTCTGGAATGAGGTTGAGCTGTAACCTGTGCTTGTTTAGCATTTAAACCCACTTGATGAGCTGCGGTTTGTAGCTCAGAGATTTGCTTAGAAAGAGAAATTTTTTCACCTAAAATTTTAATAATATTTTGTTGTCTCTCAATGCTTTTAACCTGTAGTTGGTCATCAAACTCAACATAGTCATCACAAGTAAACCAGCCTTCTGTGTTCCTTGCAGATTTGAACTCCCATTGTTGCTTATTTTCAGAATGAGCAATATACCCACTGCAAAGAGAGTCTCCTTTGAATTGAGTTTGATTAGCAGAGGTTTGCTGATAGCTCCAGTTAGGCAGAAGAGTCATTCCTGCTCCTGGTTGATGCTCGACTGCGAGCATAGCAGAGGTTTCTGTCATGCCGTAGCACTGATGTAGAGGCCAGTTCAGTTTAGCTGCTTGTTGAGCTAATTCAGGTGATAGGTAGTCTCCACCAACAAAGATAATACGTATGGATTTTGGGCAAGTAATTTGTAAGTTAACTAAATCAGCGACTTGTGTAGGCACTAGAGAAGCTATTGTGATGTTGAACTTTTTGCATTGTTGTGACCAGTGTTGGGCATCCCACTGGATATTGCCATTTTTATCTATATTACGCAGGTCATGGTAGCTACATTTAGCTAGGTAGCCCCTTGCTAAAATTCCAAGTCCAGAGACATGAAATAGAGGCAAATTAAGCGCTAATATATCCTGACTATCAATAGCAAAAGCTTGGTTGACCTGCTTTGCTGCACTAAGCATAGCCTGCTTAGATAAAGCTATCCAGCGTGGCTCACCAGTAGTGCCTGAAGTAGGAATGAGTAGATGGGACTTGAGATAGTTTTGCTTCTCAGCCCATGCCAACAAACCAGGGCTATCTATAGGTTTTTTAGGATTAGAAAAAAGAGTGATGCTATCACCTTTCCAAAAATCATCAGTTATGAATTGAGTGGAATCCATGATAATTGATTGAGTAAAGAGCCAAAACCTAGGCCTGCCTGTTTGGAAGCTTTCCAATAAGGGGTAGAACTGAGCTCTGCTGAAAAATCATTACTCTGATAAGCGCTATGAGAAAGAAGCCCAGCTGTAAGCAATTGCTTGGGGTATTGCTGTTTCCAGTTAGAAGCTTGGTAAGATGCCCAAGCTTGTCCGACAGGGTGATCTAAATAAGAGGTAAAGGATAATTGGTAGCCGTCTTTAAGTAATGATTCAATGATAGCATCGTCATCAATAGCAGGCTTAATGACACCTACAAAATTATCAGGATTTAGTTGACTGAGTAGTTGGATATTTCGATCGATAGCAATTTTTATCGGACCTTGATAATTTTTAAGGGTCTCAAGGTTAGATGAAATGCAAATAGGATCTTCAAAAAAATCGATATATTCATTAAGTCCTAAGTTTTTAACCCATTTTATAGTCTCATTAAATTGCTCTGTACTTAAGCGTTCGTTGAAATCCAAACGCCATTTGAAGTGTGGGAACCGCTGGGTGAGTTGATGCCAAACTTCACGCTCTTTTTTCCAATTTTGACCTACTTTTATTTTAATTATTTTAAAAGTGAGCTGTTTTTTTTGTTCAAGAATAGCAGAGATATTTGGGTGAGTGAGCTCGCATAGAGCGTGATTCTTGAGCTGGTCTGAAATATGGAGAGCTAAGTTGTTTTCTCGGGCTACAGAATCAGCATAAGCGCAATGTATAGCTTGCTTGATGAGTGGTGTTGGCTTATTGGCTGTTAGATGTTCAAGTTGCTTCGCTAAATTTTTGTCACCTAGTTCTTCCCAAGGGTGGATACATCCATAGCCATAGCTTTGTTTATTTTCAAATTGAATACGTAGTAGAGCTCCTTTTCTAAAAGAACCCTTCGCAACACTGCCTAAGTGATGATTGCTAAAAGTTAGCTGATAAGGGTGATAGTCTATGTGTGTTATGTTCAAATCACAAAAATATAAGTCCAAAAAATACCGTATAACAAAAGGTGCAAGGCGGATAGAGCTAAATAGCGATTATGGGTAACGCTAGGTTTGAGCTTGCAAACTTTAAATGCAATCATGAAACCAAGTATAGCAATAGGTATAAAGAAAATAATATGATACATGGTTAATTCAAATTTCACAATGCCTACCAAAGTGAGCAAATAAATACTGGTCCAAATAATAAGAGGTAAAAAACGAGCTTTTTCCCAACCGAGTTTGACAATGAGTGTTCTTTTTTCTGATTGAGTATCTTCGTCTATGTCTCGCAAGTTATTAATCGTTATAAGCAAGCAAGATAAGCCACCAATGCTCGCACCAAGCCATAGAATAGAGCTATACCAAATACCCGTTTGAATCCAGGCACTGCCCAAAGTGGCTAAGATTCCAAAAAAAAAGAAGACAAAAATTTCTCCTAACCCTCTATAAGCAAGAGCAATAGGTTTGCCTGTGTACCCATAACTCAAAATAAGACTGGCAATACCAATAGGAATGACGAGCCACCCTCGAATTTGAGAAAGTAAATAACCAGGAATAAGAGTTAAAATTAAGAGGCTTAGACTCACAATGAGTAATGAACGCGGCGAAATTTTGCCAGAAGCAGCCATGCGTTTTGGTCCAAGTCGTTGAGCTGTGTCAGCTCCTTGATAGTGATCCATTAAATCGTTAAATAGATTGGTAATAATCTGAATGAGTAAAACTGAGATGAGAGTTAAAATAAAAGCTAGTTGAGAAAACTCTCCAGTAGTAGAGTAGGCATAACTAAAACCTAAAATAACAGGGATGATAGATGCGGGTAAAGTTTTGATGCGAATTGCTTGTAGCCAATAGAGCATAGGGAGAATAAACAAGTAGTGAAGGTCGGATAAACGACTCTGAGCTGGAAAATAGCACATAGTTCATGGATATAAAAGAATATGTAAATAAATTGAAAAAAATACTTGCTATTTAGACGTGCTAATCTTAATAAAGTGCTCCGCTTTGCTCAAGGGCAAAGATCTTTAATGTGCGAAGGTAGCTCAGCCGGTAGAGCAGTTGACTTTTAATCAATTGGTCCTGGGTTCGAATCCCAGTCTTCGTACCATTTTAAAACCACCATACTGCAAAGTATGGTGGTTTTTTTATGAAGCGAATAGTGGAGGTCGACCTTGCTATATTTTTTGAATATAGCAACAGGGTTTGACTCGCCCGTTTCTATTCGAAACGTCTCTCGCCCTGCTTTGGAAAAGCCAGGGCTGTCGCTACACTCCAGTCTTATTAGCGCCCTATACAGTTGCTAATTTGACTGCTCATGTAGAGCTTAGCTCTGCTATAAAACCCTATGGCGAAGCCATAGTGACAAGTAGATCGTCAAGCGAGCAAAGCGAGCTTGACGATAATCCCAGTCACTATAATTGATGGGTGTTTTTGATAGCTTTTAAGTATAGGAGCTTTATATAAAGGCATGGTATTAAAAAGATAGAATTCACCATTTATTAGCCTATTTCCTGTTATTCATTGAAAGAGAACCTTTGAACTTTACTTTTAATAAGCAAAAAATTATAAAGTGAGACTTCTGCAAATTCTCCACTTTTAGCAAAATTGAGCATGATGCAAAACTTTCGCAGTTCTCGAGTATCTTTTATACACTGCGCTTCTACGGTTTTTTCATCATACTCAACTTTATCTAAAATCATTTTATTTTGAAGTTTTGCAGAGGTCTCAAGTTTTAACTTATAATTATTATGAAAATTGGATTTAATCTCTTACTCTGGACAGGTCATGTAACATCAGAACATTTTGGTGTTTTGGAAAAACTCAAAGCCAAAGGATATGATGGTGTAGAAATTCCTATTTTTGATACATCAAATCTCCAAGGTTATAAAGATTTAGGTCAAGCCCTCAAAGATAATGGCTTGCAGTCATGTGCTGTGACTATTTGCCCAGATAATAGTATGAGTTTAATTAACCCAGATGCAGCAGCACGTGAAAGAGGACTAGATCATCTTAAGGCTGTTGCTGAATGTGGTCATGCGGCTGGCATTGATAATCTCTGTGGTCCTTACTATCAAGAATTAGGTTTATTTACAGGTCTTCCTGCTAGTGAGCAAGAGCTTGAACACGCCGCAGAAAAACATCGTATTTTTGCTGGTATCGCCCAAGATGCAGGTATTCATTTAACGATTGAGACATTAAACCGTTTTGAATGTCATTTGCTCAACACGATGGAGCAAGGCAAAGCTTATGTAGAGCGTGTTAACCACCCTAACTTCAAGACCATGTACGATACGTTTCATGCTAACATTGAGGAAAAAGACCCACTAGGTGTCATCGAGCCTAATTACGATGTGATTGGTCATGTGCATATCTCAGCTAATGACCGTGGTACACCGGGTAAAGATCACACCCCAATTATTGAAACTATTCAAAAATTTAAATCTCTAGGTTACGACGATTGGTTCGTCATCGAAGCCTTCGGTGCCGCCCTCCCAGACCTAGCAGGAGCCACCAAAGTATGGCGCAGTTTCTTCCCAACCTATGAAGAGGTGTACGAGTTTGGGTATGATTACATCCGTTCTGCTTGGGACAACGCTTAAGCTTGCCCTTTGACTCGCCTAACTTAAACTGAGCACTTCCTTGAGTCTTGAGTAGTTTTTTCTATTATCCTGTCGCTAGGCTCCACGCTCTGCTAAATGCATAACTTCGTTATGAGGAAGGTTTGCAGTCTTCTCCTCAAGGGTTACTTGCGTTTTGCGTTAATCAAGTCAAATTGCTGTGCTTAAGTTGGGAGTCTTAAGTTTTTTTAAAGATTTATTTCAATCTAAAAGTGACTTAGCTTGCTAAGTCACTTTTTTTGTTTTTTATTAGGGGCATGGCAACTCTTTCTTCAACGACAACCGCTCTTTGCGATAGCGATACTATTATTGCTATGGCGACCCCTGTTGGGCATGGCGCTATTTCTGTAATTCGTTTGAGCGGTTCTGCGGTGTTGCCAATTTTGCGAGTGGCGATAGTTGAAGATGATTGGGAGCCTAAACCTAGACATGCTTATCTGAAAACTCTTAAAGATGCCGAAGGAGCGACCGTGGATGAGGTGCTCATTACTTATTATAGAAATCCTGCAAGTTATACAGGTGAAGATACCATAGAACTTAGTGGTCATGGAGGTGTTTTTGTGACTCAAAAAGTTTTGCAACATTTGTTGAACTGTGGAACTGACCATGGCTTGAGATTGGCTCAAGCGGGTGAATTCACTCAGCGTGCTTATATGAATGGTAAGCTTGACTTAACTCAAGCAGAAGCGGTCATGGACGTGATTTCGGCGCAAAGTGAGCTCGCTTTAAAAGCTGCTCAGAAACAATTAGGTGGTGATTTTAAGCTGCAAATCATGCAGTATCAACAAAGCTTGCTTGAGGTGCTAGCCCAGATAGAGGCTTATATTGACTTTCCAGATGAACCATTAGAGCTAGAATCATTAGCGCAGATTGCTCAGAAAGTGAGTCATATTAAAAAAGCAATTGCTCAGGCGTTGAATTTTAAAGATCAAAGTCGTTATGTGCGCGAAGGGGTCAAAACAGCACTGATTGGGGCGCCTAATGCTGGTAAGTCGAGCTTACTTAACACCTTAGTGGGTTATGAGCGTGCTATCGTTAGTGATATTCAGGGAACCACTCGAGACACAATTGAAGAGAGCCTACGTCTAGATGGTATGTTGTTGCGACTCATAGATACGGCCGGTATTCGTGATAGTGAAGATGTTATTGAAAAGCAAGGTATTGAGCGAAGTCACGCTGTTATTGAAGAAGCTGATCTTATCTTAGAAGTGGTAGATGTGAGCCAGGCAAAACCTGCAGGCTATCCATGGCTAGCTGAAGAGACAGAAAACAGAATAGTTTTATATAATAAATCAGACTTACCTATTCATAAAGATTGGCAGGCAGAATTAGAGCAGGAGTTAAAGCTTAAGGAGGATGCATTTTTGATTTCTTGTGTAGAATCAAAAGGTATTGAAGAATTAAAGTCTGCCATTAAAAAGAAGCTAGGTTTAGAAGAGTGGCTCAATCAATCTGAGCTAATAGCGACTAATAAAAGGCAGCAAGAACACCTCAAGGAGAGTTTGAAATTTTTAGAAAAAACACTAGAATCGATAGATAAGACAGCTGAAGCAGAATGGATTTCATTTGAAATTAGAGAGGCTCTAGCACATCTAGGCGAAATTGTAGGTCATGTAGATACAGAAGACTTATTAGGCAAACTATTTTCAGCTTTTTGTGTGGGCAAGTGATGAGGCTCTCTTGTAAGCTAGATTTGAAGTTGTTTTTTTGATTGAAGACTTGCCAATTATCGAGGTGCTTGGTAGCTTTCTTTAAACTTTTACTAAATAGTATTGAAATTAAAAAATGTCTTTTAAAAGTACTAGCAGTGAATAAGGTTTTTATAATTTAGGTTAATTTTATGATGGCAATAGCAATTGAGATGCCCAAGCTTTCTGACACTATGTTAGAAGGTACTTTATTAAAATGGTGCAAACAAGAAGGAGACACTATCAGCGTAGGTGACATAATAGCTGAGATTCAAACAGATAAAGCGACCATGGAAATGGAGGCTTTTGATGATGGAGTGCTCGCCAAAATTCTTGTCCAAGAAGGAGGTGTTGTGCCGGTCAAAAAACCATTAGCTATTCTCGCAGAAGAGGGTGAGGATCCAAGTTCTCTAAGTATTGATGATATAGAAGCTGAAGTCGCAGAAGCTGCTCCAGTTGAAGAGGAGAGTACAGAGTCTAAGTCAAGTAAGCCTTCGATGATTAAGTCAGGTAGTGCTCAAATTACTTCTGAAGAAGGAGAGCAATTAGCTGGTGACCCAAGCACTGTTAAATCATCACCACTAGCACGTAAAATCGCTCTTGCCAAAGGAGTTGATATCACCTTGGTCACAGGAACAGGCCCAGGTGGACGTATTGTAAAAGCTGACGTGGAGCTTGCAGCACGAAGACCTAAAGTGCAAACAGGTGGTGGTTCAGGTGGGCCAACTCCTGTGCCAAGTATGCCAGCAGGCAAAGGCGATACAGTGAATGAGCCTTCTGTTATTCAAGCGATTGCCATTGATAGATTAACCACCTCTAAGCAAACGATTCCTCATTTTTATTTGCGTTTAGAAGCAGATGTGACTCGCTTAATGCAGTTGCGCAAACAAATTAATTCTCAGGTAGATGCTACTCATGGTAATAAGTTTACTGTGAATGATTTTGTGCTTAAGGCAGTAGTCGAAGCTATCAAGAAAACTCCAGTCATTAATAGCTCTTATGACGGTGCTAATATAGTGTCTTATAAAGATACAGGTTTGAGTTTTGCGATTTCAGCAGGTGATGATTTGGTCACGCCAGTGATTCAAAAAGCCCAACTTAAATCTCTGCTACAGATTTCACAAGAGGCCAAAGAGTTAGTAAAAAAAGCTCAAATTAATCGCTTACATCCTAAGGATTTTGAAGGGGGTACGATTACTGTTTCTAATTTGGGTGCATGGGGCATCGAATCATTTGACGCGATTGTCAGCCCTCCACAAGCAGCGATTTTAGCTGTAGGTGCTGCGATTGAAAAGCCTGTTGTTGAAAATGGTGAAGTTGTGACTCAATGGAGAATGAATATCACGCTTTCTTGTGACCATCGTGTTGTCGATGGTGCAGCAGGTGCAGATTTTCTTAATGCTATCAAGAGAATGCTTGAGGCTCCATCACTCATGCTTATGTAATGAGCTAGAGTTGACAAGTTTTTACTATGGATACAAAAGAAAAATTAAAAGCAATTTTACAAGAGCGCTCTATTCGCTTTGGTGATTTTACTTTGGCGTCAGGTGCTAAGAGTGATTTTTATGTAGATTGTAGAGTCACAGCTTTAGACCCTCAAGCTGCTAATTATATAGGAGAAGCTGCTTGTGACTTGCTAAAAGCCCAAGACTTAACTCTAGATGCTATTGGTGGCATGACGATGGGTGCGGACCCTATATGTTTAGCTGTAGGCATGGCATCACTGGAAGATGAAGGATTGCAAACACTTAATGTATTTGTCGTACGCAAGGAGCCCAAGGGCTATGGTGCGGGCAAGCAAATTGAGGGTAATTTTAAACCAGGTCAAAAAATAGTAGTTGTAGATGATGTGATCACTACAGGAGGCTCAACTCTCAAGGCGGTAGATGTTATCGAAGCTGCTGGAGGAGAAGTAGTTTTAGCGCTAGTTCTTGTAGACAGAGAAGAAGGAGGTAGAGCTGCAATTGAGGCGAGGAATATACCTGTTGTAAGCCTTTTTACTAAATCAGATTTCAAGATTTAGGGTGTGCAAGTTATAATTTTAAGAGTATTTAAACAAATATTTTTAAAATCAGCGTTGTTTAGATTAGATTCAATCATTTATCAACGTTATGAAAAACACCATTAAAACTATTAGTAAAACTTTAGTAGCTGCAACTGTGGCTATTAGCTTAACACAATTAGCGCAAGCATCTCCAGTTACACCATTAGCTATAGGCGAGTCAGCGCCAGACTTTAGCTTAAAAGGCACGGACGGTAAAACTTACCAACTCAGTGACTATGCAGATAAAGATGTCATGGTTGTGGTGTTTGGATGCAACCACTGCCCATTTATGGTGCCAGCTTGGACTCGCCTCAATGCTTTTGCTACTGATTATGCTGATAAAAGTGTTGGTTTTGTAGTGATTAATTCAAACGATCCTAATTATGGCGGTGGCAGTGATAATTTTGAAGCTATGGTTAAAGAATATGCTAAGCAATCTATGCAATTCCCCTATATTTATGATGGAGAGACCCAGAAAGTAGCAAAGGCTTACGGGGCTCTAGCAACACCACATGCTTTTATTTTTGATAAAAATCGCAAGCTAGTTTACCAAGGTCAATTTGATAATGGTAAGCGTAATCCAGGTCCTACGGATATTAATACGGTTAGAGATAATGTAGATGCAATTTTAGCGGGTAAAACCATTGAAACGCCAACCACTAGAGCTATAGGTTGTAGTATCAAATGGAAAAAATAGATTTTAGTTCATATTTGTCTTAGTTATAATATCGTAGCCTCGGTTATCCGTTTTTAGTTAATTTGGATAACCGAGGTTTTTGATTGTCAAATATAATTTATAAGTTAACTTAAAAAAATATGAAAAAACAAAATTTCTTCATTATCCTGGCTTGCCTAGCAAGTATCTTTACTTTTTCTTTCGCAGCAGAACAGTTTAAACCTATACCGTTAGCCATCGGATCTCAAGCACCTGATTTCAACCTCAAAGGTGTGGATGACAAAGATTATAGCTTGGCTTCATTTGCTGAAGATGACTATTTAGTGTTAGTCTTTACCTCTAATCATTGTCCTGATGCTATTGGAGCTTGGGGACGACTCAATGATTTTGCCAAAGAGTACAAGAGCAAGGGAGTCGCTGTCGCTGCTATCAGTTCTAATGACCCATTAGCATTGAGGCTCGAAGAGTATCGATACTCTATTTATGGGGATAGTTTTGAGGAAATGAAGTTAGAGTCTGATGAGCGTCAACTCGTTTTTCCTTATCTTTATGATGGGGACACTCAAGTTGTAGCCAAAGCTTATGGTGCCATGGCGACACCGCATGTATTTATTTTAGATAAAGAGCGCAAATTAGTCTACCAAGGTCATTTTGATAGTGGTCGTCGTAATCAAACGACAGACTTAAGCCAAATTGAAAAAAATACCGTACGTGATAATATTGATACTTTGTTAGCCGGCGGCAAGATTGCTGAGCCTAAGACTCGAGTGCATGGTTGTTCAACTAAGTGGAGCTATAAGCGTGATACAGTCAAGAAAAAGGAAGAGATGTGGAGGGCTTTGCCAGTAGAAGTCGAAATGGCAGAGTTGTCTACTATCAAAGAGTTGGTTGCTAATAAGACAGAAAAATTACGTATTATTAATGTTTGGTCTATCTATTGCCCTCCATGTGTGGCTGAATTTCCTGATTTAGTAGATACTTATAGGCGTTATGATATGCGAGGAGTAGAGCTTATTACTATCGCTTTAGATGAGGCGCAAGATGCTGGCGAGGTCAAAAAATTCCTCAAGGAGCAAGCGTTACCAGTAAGCCCATTTAATAAAAAATCAGTAGTGGCAGAAGGTAGAACTACGAATAATTATCAATACGCAGGTGATGATTTAGATGAGTTTTGTGATATCATAGACCCAGAATGGCTGGGGCCGATTCCTTACACTCTGGTTGTAGCTCCAGGAGGAGAAGTCATATTCCGTCATCAAAATGAAATCGACCCGATTGAATTGCGTAAGGTTATTATCAAATACATGATGGATAACAAAGTTAAATAAGCTTTCCATTTGGTCGCTTATTTGTAAAAGCTAGCGATTCAAAGCAAAGCCTCAAACTCTTAGTTTGGGGCTTGTTGCTTTTATGAAGTAAAACTTGTTTTTTTTGTAAAATAATTCATAGTTTTGCCATGATTAGTATCAATGAAAACTTCTTGAAATTACAAGCTGGCTACTTATTTCCTGAGATAGCCAGAAGGGTCAATTTATATAGCTCAGAAAACTCTGATGCAGCTAAATCACTCATTCGTTGTGGGATTGGTGATGTGACAGAGCCATTGCCTTTGACTGCTCGTGAGGCTCTGAAGGCTGGAGTGGATGAGTTAGGTTCAGCAGCTACATTTCGTGGTTATGGTCCTGAGCAAGGTTATGACTTTTTACGTGAAGCTATTGCGGATCATGCTTATGCAGGTGTTGACGTGAATGCAGATGAGGTATTTGTTTCTGATGGCTCTAAATGTGACACGAGTAACATCCTTGATATTTTTGGTCATGATAACAAGATTGGTATTACGGATCCAGTATATCCAGTATACGTAGATACTAATGTTATGGCAGGTCATACAGGTGAGGCTGACGAATCAGGTAGTTATGCTGGGTTACACTATCTAGAGTGCAATAAAGATAATGGCTTTGTGCCAAGTATTCCTGATGAGGCTTTAGACATTGTCTATCTTTGTTACCCTAACAACCCTACTGGTGCTGTAGCGACACGCGAGCAACTTGAGGCTTGGGTCGCCTACGCTCTTAAGCACAAAGCTATCTTACTTTATGATGCTGCTTATGAAGCCTTTATCCAAGATGATTCAGTACCACACAGTATCTATGAAATTGAAGGCGCACGTGATTGCGCAATTGAATTTAGATCATTTTCTAAAAACGGTGGCTTTACTGGTGTACGTTGTGCGTACAGCATCGTGCCTAAGAATTTAACAGCCACTACAAGCAAAGGTGAGGAAGTGACTTTACACAGCTTATGGCAACGTCGCCAAAGCACTAAGTTTAACGGAGTAAGTTACCCAGTACAAAAAGCTGCTGCTGCATTATTCACTCCAGAAGGCAAAGCTGAAATAGGTGCACTCATTGCTAACTACATGGAAAATGCACAATTACTCAGTGATGCTTGCAAATCTGCAGGCTTAACTGTTTATGGTGGCGAGAATGCTCCTTATGTATGGATTGCCTGTCCGGAAGATTTAGATAGTTGGGGTGCTTTTGACCTCTTTCTTGAGAAGGCACAGGTAGTTGTCACTCCAGGTGCTGGTTTTGGTCAGGGTGGTGAGGGCTACTTCCGTATTTCAGCCTTTAACTCACGCTCTAATGTTGAAGAGGTTTGTAAGCGTATTACGAACTTATTTAATTAACTTATTTAATGATGAAAATAACTTATCTAGGTCACGCTTCTTTTATGCTAGAAATAGCGGGCAAATCATTGTTGATTGACCCCTTTATCTCAGCTAATGAATTAGCCAAGGATATTAACCTAGATGAGTTAAAGCCTGATTATATATTACTCACACATGGTCATCAAGACCATGTGCTGGATGTTGAGGTCATCGCCAAGCAAAGTGGCGCTACCATTATATCTAATTTTGAAATTGTATCTTGGTTCGCCGAGCAAGGGTTAGAGGGACACCCTATGAACTTTGGAGGTGAATATACTATAGATGGCATCACTATGAAGTCAGTAGTAGCTCAGCACTCTAGTGTCTTGCCAGATGGTACTTATGGTGGAAATCCTGGAGGTTTCGTAATTTGGGATGCTAGTAGTTGTGTTTATATTGCAGGAGATACTGCGCTGACATTAGATATGCAGCTTATACCTCAGACTTGTCCCCCATTAGATGTGGCTATTTTACCTGTAGGTGATAACTTTACCATGGGTTACAAAGATGCGTGCCTTGCAGCAGATTTTGTTAATTGCGATAAAATCATAGGTTGTCACTATGACACTTTTCCTCCTATTGAGATTGACCATGATGAGGCTCAAGCGCATTTTGCCAACCAAGGTAAGAGCTTACTACTCATGGGTATAGGAGAGCAGGCTGAATTTTAAAATCTCAATTTATGAAAATTTTAGTAACAGGAGGCGCTGGCTTCATCGGCAGTGCCGTAGTGCGTTATATTATTAACAATACTACAGATGAAGTTATTAATGTAGATAAGCTCACGTATGCAGGTAATCTGGCGTCATTAGCTCCTGTTGATCAATCAGGCCGCTATCATTTTGAACAGGTTGATATCCTCAATAAGGCTGAGCTTACAAGAGTATTTAATCAGTATCAACCAGACGCTATTATGCACTTAGCGGCTGAGTCTCATGTGGATAGGTCTATTGATTCAGCAGGTGAGTTTATCGAGACTAATATTGTAGGCACTTACCAATTACTAGAGGTAGCGAGAGCTTATTATTTGCAACTTAATCCAGAGCAACAAGCTGCCTTTAAATTTCATCATATTTCAACTGATGAGGTGTATGGTGATTTAGAAGGAACTACTGATTTATTTACCGAGGAGACCTCTTACGAGCCAAGCTCTCCTTATTCTGCGTCCAAAGCTGCGTCAGATCATTTAGTTAGAGCGTGGGGGCGTACCTATGGCCTTCCTATTGTGGTGACTAACTGCTCTAATAATTACGGCCCCTACCATTTCCCAGAGAAACTCGTGCCACATATTATACTCAATGCTTTAGCAGGTAAGTCGCTGCCCATCTATGGTGATGGCTCTCAGATTAGAGACTGGCTCTACGTGGAAGATCACGCTGAAGCTCTTTACATAGTCGTCACTCAAGGAGAGCTCAACGAGACTTACAATATAGGCGGGCATAATGAGAAAAAAAACTTAGAAGTGGTTGAGTACCTCTGTGAATTACTTGAGGAATTGGCGCCAGAGCAAAAAACTCAAGGCTTACTAAATTACAAAGATTTAATTACTTTTGTGGCGGATAGACCAGGGCACGATGTGCGTTACGCGATTGACGCTAGCAAGATTCAAGCTGAGTTAGGATGGCAGCCTAAAGAGACCTTTGAAACAGGTATGCGCAAAACGGTTGAATGGTATCTAACTAACGCTCCTTGGTACGAGGCTATTTTATCAGGTGATTATCAACTTGATAGAAAAGGACTATAAGGCTATTAAAGAAATATGGATTTTAAAACCACAGAAGACACCGAAGTCACAGAAGGTTTTTTATATAAAGAGGAAAGCTACAAGATAAGAGGTGCTATTTATGAAGTCTATAAGCAAGTAGCATTAAATTTAAATTATAAAGGGGAATTATTAAATCAAACTTATAAGCCTAACTTTATTTGTTATAATAAAATCATCGTTGAGATTAAAGCGGTCATTCTTTTAAAGCCAGAACACAAAGCTCAACTTATCAACTATTTAAAAATGACTCAATTAAGAGTGGGTTTATTAGTTAATTTTGGTGAACACCCTAAAGCTAGAATAGAGCGTGTTATTCTCTAGTATTTCTTCTGTGTTTTTTGTGCTTTCTGTGGTTAATTAAGAAATAGTTATGAGTGATTATAAAGGGATTATTTTAGCGGGAGGTTCAGGAACAAGACTGCACCCTATAACCATGGGGGTTTCTAAGCAGATGCTGCCTATCTATGACAAGCCAATGATTTATTACCCTATTTCTGTACAAATGCTTGCAGGAATTAAGGATATACTCATTATTTCAACTCCAGAGGATCTACCCAACTTTAAAAAGTTATTAGGTGATGGCTCTCAATTTGGAGTTAATTTTAGTTATGCTGAGCAACCTAGTCCTGATGGTTTGGCTCAGGCATTCATCATTGGAGAGGAATTTATAGGCGATAGTTGTGTGTCATTAGTTTTGGGTGATAATATCTTTTATGGGCAGAATTTCACAGGCATGCTCAAGGCTGCAACTGCTCGCACACAAGGCGCCACAGTTTTTGGTTACCATGTTAATGACCCTGAGCGATTTGGAGTCGTAGAGCTAGATGAAGCTACAGGCAAGGCTATTAGCATTGAGGAAAAACCGACAGAACCTAAGTCTAATTATGCGGTAACAGGTCTCTATTTCTATGACAATGATGTCGTGGAAATCGCAAAAAATATCGAACCATCACACCGCGGGGAATTAGAAATCACCTGTGTAAATCAAGTCTATCTAGAGCGAGATGAGTTGCAGGTAGAGGCATTGGGTCGTGGATTCGCGTGGCTTGATACTGGCACACATGATTCATTGCTTGCGGCTAGTGATTTTGTCAAAACTATCGTCAAACGCCAAGGTTGGCAAGTTGCTTGCCTCGAAGAAATTGCTTACACTCAAGGCTGGATTGATGAAAAACAGCTCAAAAAACAAGGAAACAAATTCAAAAAAACTGCCTACGGCAAATATATACTCAACCTACTTAAATAATGAAATTTGGCTTAACAGATAAAGAATTAGAATCTTTAAGCTCGATTTTCTCTAAAAAATTAAGCTCTGGAAATATCTATATATACGGATCTAGAGCCAAAGGCAACTATACCTCCACTAGCGATATAGATTTAGTGATTCAAGGTTCTCAAACATTATCAACTAATGAACTAGCCGAAATAGAAGATGCTATTATAGAGTCTGACATCCCTTATCTTTGTGATATTCAATATTTAGAGAATATCAGCAATCAAGCTTTGCTTGAGCATATTGCTACAATTGGTAAGCTCATCTACGAGACAATCAATTAAATAGCCTATATTTTTCTCCTTAGATATGTTTTATTAAGTGTAAGAAATTAATTGATATGAGCGCTTCAAAAGATACACGTTGGATACAGCGGTTTTCTAACTACAAAAGAGCCATAACTCTTTTAAGGGAAATGGTTCAAGGTGAGGTAGAGTTATTAGCATTAGAGCCTATAGCTAAAGAGGGGACTATTCAGAGGTTTGAGTATACTTTTGAACTTGCCTGGAAAACTCTCAAAGATAAAATGGAGCATGACGGGTTAGTTTTTGAGCGAGTTTCT
>DGJT01000036.1 GCA_002387565.1 Akkermansiaceae bacterium UBA4589
GCTAGCTTATGAATACGCAGGCAAGAAGCCTAGTCGTGATATCGCACTATGCCTCGTCGCAGGCATGATTTCTGACACACTTTGCCTCACTTCTCCAACTACAACAGAAGTTGATAAAAGAGTCTTAGCTGTTCTAGCCGACATTGCAGACATCGAGCCTCAAGAGTTCACTGAGAATTTCTTTGCTCAAGGTTCGCTTCTTGTCAATGGTGACATGGATGCCATCCTCAATACCGATCGCAAAGAATTCAATGAAGGAGGAAAATTCATCACTATTGCTCAAATAGAAGAAATTAGCCTCAAATTATTATCAGATAGACAAGACAGTATTCAACAAGCCTTGGATGCTCTGCGTTTGGAAAAAGGTTATGATTTAGCGCTCATAGCCGTTACTGATATCCTTAAACATAATAGTATGATTCTTGCTAGCGGTGATGCATCTATTATTCAATCCTTGCCTTGGACAGCTTTAGAGCCCACATTACTTGAAGCTCCTGGTGTGGTGAGTCGCAAAAAGCAACTCTTCCCAGCAGTAGCTAATACCATTGCTAGTTTATAAAGAGCTATTGCAAGCCTCTAACCCATGTCTGAAAAACAACATCCCTCTATTTTAGTCATCAAAGTTGGTACCGGCGTACTAACTCTCAATGACAACACACTGAATGTAGCTAATATTAAGGCTATTTCAAAAACAATAGCCCAACTACAAAATAAGGGACACTATGCCTGCGTTTTAGTTTCAAGTGGCTCCGTAGCTTCTGGTGCTCAGAGCCTAGAGCTTAGTGAATACCCACGTTCGTTAGTCACCAAACAGGTCTGCGCCTCTATTGGGCAACCTAAACTCATCCAAGCGTATCGTGATGAGCTCAGCCCTTATGGATTAGAGCCTGCTCAAATTCTCATGACCCATGATGACCTACATCATCATGAACGCAAAACGAATTTAAAAAATCTACTCAACTCTATTCTAGAAACACCACAGCTCATTCCTATCATTAACCAAAATGATTCTGTAGCTACTGAAGAGCTCAATTTAGGTGACAATGACCATCTCGCGGTAGCTTTAGCCATCAAACTAGGAGCCAAAAAACTATTTTTACTCACTTCAGTCGATGGACTGCTTGACCCTGCTACTAATAATCTGGTTTCAGAAATTGAAACCTTAGACAAGGCTTACGCTATGGTCGACCCAGAAAATACAGGAAATTTCTCCATGGGCGGCATGTATTCCAAACTCCAAGCCGTTAAAAAAGCACAAAATGCCAATATCAACTGTTACATACTTAACGGCAACGAGCCCCAGAGAATATTAGAGCATGAAGATGATAGTTTTATAGGAACTAAATTTTTATAAAATTTCAATTAACTCATCTAGCGAGTTAATCACTACATCGGCATCGGCAATGACTTTATCACGGGCGATAAAGCCACTAAACCCTATAAATTTATCCACCACCGGCTTCGTCTCTAAATCAGAGATCCCGTCACCTACCATGATGATTTTATCTGGGTTGTGACGTGATTTGATATCGTTGATAATCTCCACCTTACCTTGATTTCTCGTCGTAGGGTAATCCTTACCGTAGCTAGCGTAATTGCCTTGTTCATCAAAATAAATAGGCACTGCATGCACCTCTTCTATTTCAAGTAAATCAGCCAAGGGCTGAATCAACGGTGCAAATCCGCCAGAGAGAATCATCAACACCCAACCTTGCTCTCGCAATGTTTTTAGCGTCGCTATTGCGGTTGACTCGACCTTATCAATATACATTTGCGCGATGGCTTCGGCCTCTTGGGCGCTGGGAGCAATGAGCTCCATACGTTTGGGAAAGACTTCGTCGAGAGGCAGTTTGCCATCCATGGCGTCATTGGTGAGATGCTCCACTTGAGCAAAGGTATCCGCATCTAAAATACGACCTAACTCATCAATACCCTCGATACAGCTCAACGTGCTGTCGCAGTCAAAAACAATAATTTTCTTCATCCTACTGAGAATCAATTACAGATTAGCTGCAACAAGGTGAAGCTGCTTTGTTGCAGTCTTTAGCTGGGGCTGCCATATTCGGATTAGGCGCTTGATAATTCATACCTAACTTCTTGAGTAGCACTTGATCATTTTGGAATGACGGATTAGCAGCTGTAAGGAGTTTATCTCCATAGAAAATAGAGTTAGCACCAGCAAAGAAGCATAGCGCCTGACCTTCCTCACTAATGAGCTTGCGTCCTGCTGATAAGCGTACTTTTGCTTTAGGAACCGCAATACGTGTGATCGCAATCATACGCACCACATCAAATATATCTACTTTAGTTGATTCTGCAAGTGGCGTACCTGGCATTGGCATGAGCGAATTAATCGGCACTGACTCTGGTTGAGGGTTAAACTCTGAAATCACCTCAATCATCTTAAGTCTATCTTCGTAAGTCTCACCTAAACCAAGAATACCACCACAGCAAATGCTCATACCTGCATCTTGGGCGTGCTTAATCGTATTTAATCTATCTTGGAAAGTATGTGTAGTGACAATTTCTGGGTAATGCTCAGGTGAAGTATCAATATTATGATTATAAGCCGTCACACCTGCATCACGTAGTGCTGCTGCCTCTTCTGCTCCGAGTTCACCTAGAGTCACACAGACTTCCATACCTAATTCTGACACTGAAGATACAATATCGAGCACCTTATCAAAACGCTTAGTCCCTGCACGCACACCACGCCACGCAGCACCCATACAAAAACGGGTTGAACCATTATCACGAGCCGCTTGAGCACGCTCCATGATATCGTCTTTTTCCATGAGGCTCTCACTCTTTACTGGAGCAGAATGCCTCGCTGATTGAGCACAATAAGAACAATCTTCAGAGCAACCACCTGTTTTGATAGAAAGTAATGTACAGAGCTGCACTTCATTTTCAGGCCAGTTTTCTGCATGCACCGCACGAGATTGTTCAATAAGTTCAAAGAGTGGCTTATTATATAGCTCTAAAAGTTGTTCGTATTTCATAAAATTTAAGGTTGGACGCTCTCCTGATTCTCACGTTATTTAGTATATAAACTGCGACGCATGAGCTCAATATCAGGTTGCTTATGAGTGAATAACTTAAAGGCTAATGCACCCTGATGCAAGAGCATAGTGAGACCATCAGCAATTTTAGCACCTCGGCTCTGTGCTTGCTGTAACCAAGGCGTTAAATCTGGCTGATAAACCATATCGTAATAACATTGGTTTGAGGCATCAATCGAGGCTAAGTCACAAGGCAGAGCATCATCCGAGTTGAGCCCTAGTGAAGTAGCATTAATAATTAAACTGCTTTTAGCCAAAACCTCGGGCAAATCTGTGTCAGCAAAACTATGATTGCTAATATCCACATCCGCGGCTGCCTCGACTGGCAACACGCTCAAATGCTGCTGTAAAATAGCGAGCTTATCCATACTGCGATTAACCAAGTGCAGGCTTTTCACCCCCTCAATCGCACACTGAGCTGCAACGGCAGCACCTGCTCCACCGCCTGCTCCTAAAATTGTCACTTCAAAATCATTAAGCGACTGACTAAATGCCTCAGCCACAGCAAGTGACAAACCACCGCCATCGGTATTGTAACCCACCAAACCCTCTGGAGTAAAACAGACGGTATTCACCGCTCCTAAAAATTCAGCTGACTCATCGAGTCTATCGCAAGCAGCCATTGCCTCATGCTTATGCGGCACAGTCACATTCATGCCCAACATCCCTAACGAGCGCCCAAGAGCAAAAGCCTGAGCTAGCTCCCCCGCCTCTAAGTGCAAGCGCCCATAAAAACCAGCCACACCCGCTTGCTCCAACGCCGCTTGATGCAACTGCGGAGACTTAGAGTGCTCCACAGGATTCCCCACCACAGCTAGACATAACTCCTGCCCAGCCTCATTCACCGGCAACCCCGCACGCAAATCCTCTAATGTGTAAACCGCTTTCATTTTCTGCTAGGAATATAACCACAGAACACACAAAAACCACAGAAGAAAAAATATTACCGAGTAAATCTTATCTAAATGGATACTCTAACTGTTTCTTTAGCTACCACCTCCCTCCTGCAAAGCAGGAGTACTCCTCCTAGACTAGGAGGAGAGCTTAGTTGAATCTGCTCAATAAATTTTGAGTGAGGTAATAAGCTATTTTAGATGAATAAGGGTGACGCACGAACATATTGAGGGTGAGTGTAGAAAAAGCTACTCGACCCTGAAAATATGTGAGCTAGTTACCCTTATTCGCTAAAAGAGCTATTTACTCGCCAAAATTTCGAAGGTGTAGCCTTTTAAGTACAAGGTCTCAGGTAAGGCTGGTAGCACTGGATGGTCGAGGCGTTGCGTGTGGGTTTTTATCAACTTAATCGTTTTTTTGGCGTCGACGCTGGCTGAGACGATATTTTCTAAGAACAACTCTTGGGTGATGTGATGTGAGCAACAGAAGGTGGACATGATGCCTCCTGCTTTGAGGTGTTTGATGGCTCGCAGGTGAATTTCTTTGTAACCTCTTAATGCTTCTTTGACCGTTTTTTTATTACGGGTGAATGAAGGAGGGTCGAGGATGATAAGGTCGTGGGACTCTTCCTCGCTAAGCTCTTCTAAGGTGCGTAGGTAGTCAAAGGCATTGGATTTAGTAGCTGTGATGCTCAGCTCATTGGCCTTGGCATTCTCAGCGATGGATTCAACGGCTGATTCAGAAATATCTACGGCTGTCACAGCACTTGCTCCCGCTTTGGCGGCAGCGAGGGCAAAGCCCCCCTGATTAGAAAACATGTCTAAGACACGACGGCCTTTGGCGTAGACAGCAACCTCGTCATGGGCTTGGAGCTGGTCGATATAAAGCCCTGTTTTTTGTCCTGAGAAGAGTTGCACGGTGTAATCAATATCACCGATGCCGTAATTCTGGGTGACGACAAATGACTCAGGGACGTCACCACTGAGGGCTTTGAGCTCTGGCTCTATGCCCTCTGACTTGAGCATGGCTGAGTCATTGCGTAGTAATATACCTTGCGGTTGATACACATTTTGCGCAGCCTCAACAATGATGTCTAGACGTTGGTGCATAGCAAGTGTCGTGGCTTGGAGCACGAGCACATCACCATATCTATCAATGACAATACCTGGCAGAGCATCTGACTCAGACCAAACGAGACGCATCAAACGTGGGTTAATGTCGGTTGCTTCACGAGCCTTAAGCGCTTGCGTGAATCGACGTTCAAAAAAATCCAAATCCAAATCTTGCTTACGAAACGAGAAGCGTCTCGCCACAATTTGTGACTGTGGGTTGTAGATGGCGGAGCCTAGGGCTCTGTCTTTGAAATCCTTGAGTGAAATCACGTCACCTGGCTCTGGATTGCCAAATGTTTTTTTGATTTCGGTGGCATAGACCCAATCGTGCCCATGAAAAATGCGTGCCCTTGGGCTAATAATTAAACCTGCCATAATAGTAAAAGTTGATAGTGGAGAATTGAAAATTGAGAATTAAACTCAGCTACCCATATTGATAGCTTGATAATCTCTAGCCTTGTTTAAGGCGTTGATAGTTACCCCAAGCCCCTAGACCTGCAAAAATAGCTAGAAATATTTGACCGTATATTAATCCTACAAAAATACCTAACGCAGAAACAATGACACCTACGATAAAGGCTATTTTCTTTTTATTATAGGGTAGAGCTTCATAGAGGATTTGCCCACCATCCATAGGATAAACAGGAAGCAGGTTGAAAACCGCCAAAAGTATACTAATCCAAACAAATGGGGCAATAAAACCAGCAGCTAAAGTCCCTTGAGCTAAGGGCGCCAGTATAAATAAAGCTATAAAAGCTACACCGAGCTGCAGTAAAGGCCCTGCTGCGGTGATAATAATGGTCTTCTTCTTGGTTGAGTTAGGTAGCAGGTAGCTTGCTTGCCCTCCGATGCCATGTAAATCAATACGAACAGGTGCTCCATAACGTCTAGCCACTAAGGCGTGACCTAACTCATGAATAAGAATAGATAAGAAAAAAGCCAATACTTTAAGCGTGATTCCTAATGCCGTGGCATTTTCTCCTGCAAATATGGCGACAAAAAGAAACATAAACACCCAAAACATCGGGTGAACTGTTACAGGTATTCTAAAGATATTAAATTTAAGCATGGTTGTTTCAATTAAGATTTTTTCTTGGCGGTTTTCTTGGCTGCCGTCTTTTTACTAGCTGGCTTTTTCTTGGGCTCACGTGGTGGAAATTCAAAGCCAATTTTACCTGTATCAAAATTAAGGCTCAAAAACGCCTCGAAAGATCTCTTGGTCTTGTTAGAAACAAAGTTTTTGATAAGTGGAGTCTTGCCCTCACCTAATAGAATGAGTACTTCGTCTCGAGTGATTTCGTGCTTGAGGATGTTACGACCGATTCTCAGCACATCGTCTTTCTTACTCCCTGTGAGTATTTTAGGTACTAAGTAGGATTTCTCAGTTTCGTAGACGTCTACCACCTCTCCATTAGAGAGAGTGTAATCACGAGCAAAGATTTGGTCGTCTGTTAAGTCCGCCACTGAGGTGTCCTCCTCATTGCCAAAGTCAAACTCCACTTTAAATTTATCATTAATTTTGAGCTTGGCTTCAAAAGGCTTGTTAAAACGAGATTTAAAGTCATCAAATGGTCCTACCTCTTTGGTTTCGAGTAGGGTTTTGGCTTCTGCCATTTTTAATTCATGTTGGGCAATAAATTTTTGGATGCGGAACTTGCACTCATCACTATAACACTCATAAGTAGCGTCTGTTTGCTTGACTGGGGTCTCTGCACATTGTGGACAAGCGGTCTCAAGGTCGTCAAATTTTTGAGATTGTAGTTCTTCGGTGTAGCTCTTGACCTTGGCCACGGTACCTTTGGTCATCTCGATGATTTCGTCCATGAAGGCTTCTTTGGAGAATTTACCCGTTTCCATGAGGCGTAGTTTGTACTCCCAGTCACCGGTAAGTTCAGCTGAGCTGAGTGTGTTAATATTAATCTCGTCAATGAGAGCAATTAGATTAATTCCTTGTGGTGAAGGACGCAGGTGGCGATCTTCACGTAGGACATACTTGCTAGCAATAAGCCCCTCGATAGTGGCTGCACGAGTTGCCGGTGTGCCTAAGCCTCTCTCTGCCATAGCCTCACGCAATTCGTCATCCTCAACGAGCTTACCTGCGCCTTCCATAGCGCCGAGTAATGTGGCTTCGTTGTAATAGGCTGGAGGTCTAGTTTCTTTTCCCTCTAATTCTACAGATTCACAGGCAGCGGTTTCGGTAGTTTCGCCTGCGTCGTTTTTCTCGATAGGCACGAGTAATGAGTCTTGAACACCTGCGTTGCCACCTCTAGAGACACGTAACACTTCGCGCCAACCTTCTTCGATGAGGGTTTTGCCTGTGGTTTTGAAACTATCCACGCCTTCGCTATGGCTAATTTCTGTGATGCGAGTCAGGTTGTGGTACTTGGCTGATGGGTAGAAAATCGCAATAAAGCGCTGTGTGACGAGTTGATAGACTTTGAACTCTAATTCTGAAAGTTTGGCAATTTTTCCGGTCGGGATAATCGCAAAGTGATCTGAAATTTTGGCATTATTGAAAATACGTTTGTTGGCTTTGACCCACCCTTTGCTAAGAGCCTTGCTTGCTGGATCAGCTAGGCTGTTATCACTACCAGCTATCGACTTAAGTGTGCTTTTGACATTGCCAATATAATCCTCTGGTAAGCAACGTGAATCGGTACGTGGGTAAGTGAGTACCTTGTGCTTTTCGTAGAGAGCTTGAGCAATACTCAGCGTATTTTTGGCTGAAAGGCCAAAGAGTTTAGACGCTTCTTTTTGCAAGGTAGTGAGATCATAGAGCTGCGGGCAAATCTCGCTGCTTTCTTTGGTGGTTTCGCTGACTTGTGCCGGTTGGTCGGTACAGCGTTCCACAATGGCTTGCGCCTCTTGCTCTGTAGCTAAGCGATTATTTCTGAGGTATTCAGGTTGCCCTTTGGCTTTAAAGGCTGGGTTAAACCATAGCCCAGAGTAACTACCTGCACTCACCTCAAAATCTGCACTGACTTCAAAATAGGCATCTGGCTTAAAATTGCGTACTTCTAACTCACGCTTGACCAGAATAGCCAGAGTTGGAGTCTGCACACGACCTGCTGCGGTAATATTAAACCCCCCATTACGTGAACGAAAAGCCGTCAACGCACGAGTCGAATTAAGTCCAACTAGCCAATCGGCTTCTGAGCGACATTTGGCGGCATCAGCTAGAGGCTGCATACTTTCTTCACTACGTAGCGCTGCCCATGCCTCAAGTATAGAGTCTTGGGTCATGGATCGCATCCAAAGGCGTTTGGTAGGTTTATTAATCTTTGCCGCCTCGAGCAAGTATCTAAAAATAAGCTCACCCTCTCGGCCCGCATCACAAGCATTGACTATCTCAGTCACGTCCTTGCGTTTGGCAAGTTTGACGACGAGCTTGTAGCGTGACTCTGTACGCTCGATGGGCTGGAGTTCAAATTTCTTAGGAACAGCTGGCAAGTGCTTGAAACTCCATGGGAGTTTTTTGCCATCAGCCGTGGTTGGCATCTTTAACTCGACCAAATGACCTACAGCAGAAGTGATAATAGCTGTGTCGTTTTCAAAATAGGTGTTACGTGCCTGCCCTTTTTTATCAAACTTACCAAATTCAGGTAATTTAGCTAAAACTCTAGCTAAATCTGTGGCCACGGATGGTTTTTCTGCAATAATGAGTGTTTTGGACATGGCTAAGTGAAAAGGCGAAAATGGTAACAAGTATCTTGTACTCAACATCTACACGCGATAGTTATTTTGTGTTTTTTTCGGTGTTTATCTTGAGGGAAACTTTGGCAGTAGTAACGAGTTTTATATATTTACGCAATGAAAATCACTACTGCAGGGTAATTAAAATCGTAATTTGCCATTGACTAGAGAGCATTTCATATTGAATCTTTAATTATGCAAATTAGCCAAAAAAAAATTATCTACCCTATTGGTGAAGCCTTTGATCATTATCTCAAGCAATATGGTAGGCAGGCTAATATCACGACACTTTACGACGACCTGTGCCGATTTAACGGCTCCATAGTATACGAAGACCCACAAGGCAAAGAAACCCTATGGGTGACCGTCATGTACCAACAAGAAGATGCCAAGCGTCTGCGCAAGCAATTGCTCGTGATTTATACTCAATTGCGTATTGGTGAAGAATCGAGCACAGACCACTTGATGGTAGATAGAATTGATTTTGGCGAATTTGGTAATTCTAAACCCTTTCGTATCCGTATCACGAACATGTTTAATGATAATGCCGATTATTTCTATGTGAAACAGGCTGATGCGTCGCGTATCTTAGGGCTAGAGTTAGAACATATCCTCTCTCCACATAGAATGAACTATCTATATAAGGACAACACACTCATCGAGGAGCATATCCCAGGTGTACCAGGAGATGTATTTATCAAAGACTACCTCCCCGATATCAATCTCAATCACGTGCGTATCTCCAAGGAGTTCATTAAATTTAACGAGCGTTGTTGGATACGCCTACTCGGTGACATGCGCCCTGTCAACTACGTGGTAGATATCACTCCCGACTTTGAGGAAATTCAGTACCGTGTACGCCCTATTGATTTTGATCAGCAATGCTACGAAGGCGAGCGCGATATCTACCGTGCTTATCGTTGGGAGGAGAATCTACCTATTCAAGATTTGGTCTTTAAATACCTCAACCACGAAACCATCGTTCAGTACCAAGACGAGGAGCGCACCCAATTAGCTAGACGTGCCCTCTCTGAGCAACGCCGCCTCACCCGCCTCATGCTGGCGGTACAAGACTGCGAAATCAGCCCCAAACGCAAAGTCGACCAAGTCAGAGACTGGCTCAGTCAACGCTACAACTACTACCCAGAGATGTTCACTCACTGTGATACTATGGGCAAAGTCCTTGCGGTAAGGCTTCGACATATTATTGAGAATCACAGGTGAGCAAGTTGATAATGGAAAGTTGAAAGTTGAAAATTAAAAATGACTAAGCCCACTCTTACTCAATTACAAAGATAAATATAATGGCTTAGACAGTGGTGGTTTAAGCAGTGGGGCTCAACGATAATTGAACGATTTGGTCTGGTTTATCTAGCTTAGCTAAGTCTTCTATCTCGACTACTGCTTTAATAGGTGTCAATGACTGGAGTTCCTCTAGGGTCACTATGTAGGAGTTGCCTACAAACTCTTTTTTGATGATTCTTGCGGTTAAATGCTGTTTTGATGTTGAATCTTGCTCGTTGCTTATAGCTGATAGTTTGACATCTGCTATTTTTCCCCAGTCTGGTATTTGATGCTGCTCCTTGATAGGCTTAGGTAGTCTGCTGTAGTCGTTGTTATCTGTAAATAAGTTAGCTATTTTTAATGAATTTGGATGATGCCAGAGAGTATGCGGTGTGCCAAATTGCACGCAATTTCCGTCTTGCAAGACGCCAATTTTGTCACTCACTTTGAGTGCGTCTTGAGTATGATGGGTAACAAATAATGCCGTCGCCTTTTGTTTTCTGAGCAAGTCAAAAGTGACGTTAAGCAATTCCTTTCTTAATCGTTCATCTAAACTGCTAAATGGTTCATCTAATAAAATCAGGCTTGGTTTAGGAGCTAATGCCCTAATGAGTGCCACCCGTTGTTGTTCTCCGCCTGAGAGTTCATGGGGGAATTTATAAGCGGCGCCTTTGAGCTCCACTGCATCGAGTAAGTCTAAGCTAATTTGTACTTGCTCTGTCTTTTTATGCTTTTTTAACCCGTATGAAATATTGTCTATAATGTTCATATGCGGGAACAGACCGCCTCCTTGAGATACAAATCCTATGCCTCTTTTTTCGGGTCTTACATGACATGTTTTGTCAGAGATACAGGCTCCTTTGAGGTATAACTTGCCCTGTTGGGGTTTGGCAAAGCCTGCTATGATTTTTAGCAAAGTGGATTTACCACTACCGCTTTCACCCACAAGACTTACAATTTCGCCTTGGTTGAGAGTTAACGAGATATCATGCACACTAGGCTGACCCTGACGAGGGTAGGTAAGCCCGATATTATCTAGTTTTAATATATGCGACATCATGCTACTCGATAAAAAATATAAGTTAAGAGCGTGTAGCTCTGCGCCAGCCTCCAAATTCAACTAATAAGATACCTGTTGCACAAAGTAGAATTAAGGCAGCAGAAGGAAAAGCACAATGATAAAGTTGCCCTTGGTCAACTAGACTGTAAGTATAAGTTCCTATAGTTTCGAAATTAAAGGGTCTTAACAGCAAACTTAATGGAAGCTCTTTGGTAATGTCCACAAAAACTAAAGCAATAGCACTGAAAATAGCTGGCTTAATCAAGGGTAAGTTAATGGTTAAATAACTCACAGAGATTCTCGTGCCTAAAGATTGCGCGTTTAAATCATAGGATTTAGGCAACCGTGTTAAAGCTTGGCTCAGCATCTGTGCTGCTATGGAATAGTACCTACAAGTCAGCGCAAAAACTAGTCCAAAAACAGTTGTCGTGAGCCAGTTAATTTGATTGAGCCATGATATTTGCTCTTTAAAGGTAAAAAGTGCCAAGACACCAATAGCCATCACCGCTCCTGGACAGGCGTAACCTGCTACCATCAAAATATGGTTGTACAGTTTGACATATCTGTTTTTTGAATAACGCATAAAGCCCAAAATAGTGAGGGCAAATACCAAAATAATAATGGTAACACCGACTCCTAAAAGTAAGCTGTTAAAAAAGGCCTTGGCTAAATCTAACAACCAACCAGTTTCTAAAGATCCAAACGATTGTATCATCCAAGAAAAAAGTAAATAAATAGGGAGAATGAGACCTAATGTGAGAGGGATAATGAGATTGAGCTTTTGAGTAAATTTTAATAAATGTGTATGATGGCTAACATGGGTTTGCTCGTTGGTACGGTTCTGGATAAATTGCGCCCTGCCTCGTTGCCATTTTTCTAAAATCAGAAACACTAAAACCCCAATAAGGATCCAGCTAGCTAACTTTTGCGCTACCATTAATTGATCTAGTTCAAACCATGTTTTAAAGAGCAAAATGGTAAATGTATTAAATCCAAAATGCTTAACTGCCCCATAGTCATTCATGACTTCCATCGCCACTAAAAACAAACTTGATATAATAGCTGGTCGAGCTAATGGTAAATAAATCTTAAAAAACGTAGCTACAGCACTATGGCCTAAGCTCAAAGAGGCCTCTTCGAGAGATTTAACGTTACCAGAAAACGCAGACCTCGCAGCCAAAAAAACATACGGATAAAGAACTGAACTAAAAACCAAAATGAGGATTAAATACCGACTAGATTCTTCAGCAAATAGATAGATATCAAAACCAAACTGACCTCTAATACTCAGTAAAAGAGGCACTAAAGATTCCTTAATATCTGTGACTAAAAAACCCAAAATATAGGGAGGAATCGCCAGAGGTAAGACTAATAAAGCACTCACCAAAGACTTATATTTAAACTGATTTCTACTACAAACCCAAGCTGCAGGCACACCTAAAAGCAAAGTACCCATTAAAGTACCTACAGTTAAAATAAGAGAATCCTTAATGACGGAGCCTAATAAATATTCTCTTATATAGCTCAACGATTCCTGTGCTGCCTGGCTATAAGTAGAGAATAAAGAACTCACTAATGCTATAACAGGAGACAAAATAAAGGCACCTAAAACAAGTGCCACCAATCCCCAAAAATAAAACCCTACAGGGTAATTAGAGTAATTTCTTAAAATTTTGTGAAAAGTGAACGACATAAACGTGTTAGCAGCAAAGCTATGAGACTTGTTATCGTCTAATTTTATGCAAATAGCTCTGTGCTACCCATTGTTTATTAAGATTATTGCCAACCGGCTATACCTAACAGCTTTACAGCATCAGCGTTATATTCAATGAGGCTGTGCAGTGATTGGGTGTCAGGTGATAACTCGCCCCAGTTTTTTTGTAACTGTTCAAACTCAACGCCCTTAGCTACCGCGTATTCCGAGGTAAGTTTTTGGTACTTGATTTGAATGTCATTTGAAACCAAAAACTCTAAAAACAATCTGGCATTTTCTACATTTTTTGCACCTTTAACAATACCTGCACCACTCACATTAACATGGGTGCCTTGCTCTCCTGATTTGGGGAAAATGATATTGACGGCATCCCTTGCCTGACGATCTGTCTCGCTATCTGAAGTTTCCATGATTCCCAAATAATAGGTGTTAGTAATAGCAAAATCTCCAATACCTTGTGCTACAGCACGAATTTGATCTCGGTCACCTCCCTGTGGTGGGCGAGCCATATTGTGAGTGATGCCTTGAGCCCATTTCAACGCCTCTTGCTTGCCCTGATTATTAATAATTGATGCTAGTAACGAGCGATTGTAAGCGCTGCTTGATGAGCGAACCAAAACTCTACCTCGATATTTTTCGTCAGCGAGATCCATATAAGTTACAGGTAATTGGTCTTTGACTCTGTCTTTAGCGTAGACAATGACTCTACCTCTCATGGTAATTGAGGTCCACGTGTTTTCCTTGCCTCGTAATTCAGCAGGTACTTGTGCTTCGATAATCGGGCTATTAAGAGGTGCTAATAAACCAGCTTTGGTAGCTCGGTCTAATTGTGCTGCATCTTTAGTGATATACACATCAGCGACTGGGGCTTTGGCTTCAGACTTTAATCGAGCTAGTAATTCATCAGCTCCAGCCTTAATCACTTTGACTTCTATGCCTGTTTTTTCTGTGAACTCAGCAAATATTTTTTTATCTGCAGTGTAATGTCTTTCTGAGTAAATATATAATTCCTGCGCTGAGCTCATGCACATAGCTGCTA
Source organism: Akkermansiaceae bacterium UBA4589 (assembly GCA_002387565.1). Classification (GTDB taxonomy): domain Bacteria; phylum Verrucomicrobiota; class Verrucomicrobiia; order Verrucomicrobiales; family Akkermansiaceae; genus UBA4581. Next base: position 13,859 of record DGJT01000036.1, read on the forward strand.
ACAGACTCAATATAATAAATTTCTTCATATAATTTTTAGTAAATATTGATCAACTCTAGTTGAACTTAGTTTAATTTAAATTCAATAGGTACGGTTATTTCAGAAGCGATTTTATGCTTAAGCCCGTTAAGAGCAGGATTGAATTTCCAACTATTAATAGCGTGTAGCGCAGACTCATCTAATGAAGCGTAACCTGTACTCTTATCAATTTTAGCCCACTCCACTGTGCCGTATTGATTCACCAATATTCTAACAATGCAGCTACCTTTATGTCCTCTTTGAAGCGCTCTTTTTGGGTAAACTGGGTGTTTTCTCTCTATGGCAAAAGCTTTGGCGACTACTTTCTTGGCTAAGCTAGCGGTGTCAGTTACAGTTGGAGTTTTTGTTTTTGGCTCGGCAACTTCTTTGACGATTTTTTCAGGTTTTATTTCGTTGAGCTCCATTGGCTCAAATTTATGAATTTCTTCAAAAACTGGAATGTCTATCGGTGTTTTGGATTGAATTTGTGTGATAACTGCTTTTTCAAAAGCCTCAACTAAAGCAGCTTTCTCCTCTATAGGTTGAGGAGTCGTTTGGTTTGTGACTGTTTCTTGGACTTGAGGCTGAGGAGTTAATAAATCCAAAGGCATGATAGTGTCGGACTTGTCCAATAATTGCACTTTTTGCACAGCATCTGTATTGATTGCGTAATAAGCCAAGCTTAAACATAAAAGTGTGACCACAGCAAGAGAGACTAACGAATGTTTCTCTTCTTCTAATATATAATTAATATAGTATCTCATTTCCCGATATTATTTACTTTCCACCATTTTAAATAAACCTACTGATTTAAAACCATGGACATTGGCGGCCTCCATGACTTTGACAAAAGTAGCTAAATTTGACTCTTTATCTCCTCTGATTTCTAACCTTTTTTCACTAGATTGCTGAACACTCTGCTGTAATTGAGACTCTAATACATCGAGTTCAAATCTTTGTTCATTAGGTAAAATTTGTAATTGATTGTCTTTATGAATAACTAAAGTCACTACAGGTGTAGTCACTGGCTTTTGAATAGACTCTTGCTTGTTTGATTTAGGTAACTCAACTAAAGCTTCTTTAACTTGAGTAAAATTACTAGCCACCAATAGAAAAATAATTAATTGAAAAACAATATCAATTAATGGTGTAAGATCTAAATTAGCTGATATAGCTCTTTGCCTTTCAATTTTCATTTTCCTTAAAAAACCACTCTTCCAGATGTGAACTTACTTCACTAAATCCATCTGCTAACTTATCAACCTTTCTCTCATAAATCTTTGTGGCTGCTATTGCAGGAATAGCTACCACTAATCCAGCTACTGTCGTCATTAAGCCAAGAGAGATACCCTCTGCAAAATCAGCAGGTGTCACCCTGTCTGCTAAAGTAGCCATTTTATCAAAAGCCAACACCATGCCCCACACCGTACCAAGCAAACCAATTAACGGAGAAATAACACCTATCAAAGCTAATAGTCTCAAACCTCTTTCATATTTATTAATCCAACGGTGTGCTTGCCTTTGTGCAATATTTTCAAAGTGCGCTCTACCTTTAGATACAGCTTCATACATCTGCGCTCCAGCTAATAACAATGGATTATGACACCCCTTGTCTAGCGCTAATTGATGAGCTGAATCTTGCTTGCTTAAGGTGAGTATTTCTTGCAATTTTTTTAAGCTATCTCCTACACGAAAATGGTGCCAGCTGTAAAAAACAAACCTCTCCACAGCAAGAAATATAGTAATAATGAATAAACTCAGTAGTACCCACATCAAGGCTCCTCCTGATATAAATAATTCAATAAAGTTCATCTTTCTTGCTTTGCTTACGATTAAACAATTTTTGATTGTAATGCTGATCTGTCGCTAAATATTTACTAACTCTATTAGCTTTGAGAGTTACTGAATCTCTTATCTAAAACAGACTAAAAGTTTATACAACCCTGCACCACTCGTGTCAACACATTAAAGACACTCAGTCTCAATATCATTAACAAATAATAAAATCATAGGGTAACCGCAGATTATTCACCATCATTTATCTCCTAATTAGCCCCCCTAACCGTAATGAAAACGAGCCTAGACCCTAAGTCTAGACCCCCTCAATAACTAAGAATAACTAATACAAATCTTTGAACTCAATGATGAATTAAAATTCATACGAAAGACCTAGACGGAATTGACGTCCTGGCTCTTCGTAAATACGATCATCGGGATAGTAAGTAGCTTCATAATAGCCTCTATCAAAAATGTTATCGACATTCAGCTGAACCTTAAGACCGTCAACGCTCGCTACATCCCACTGAGCAAAGGCATTAAAGACAACGAAACTCTTTTTCTCTTTAACGTCAACCTCACCGGCAATACTTGTTTCATCTTGACCTTCCTGGTATTCAGCACTAAGACCTAAATTCAAGCCTTGATCTTGCAACTTGTGACCAACAGTAGCGAGCCAGCGTCTACCAGTCTGGAAACGACCAATACCTTCATCGCCTAAGTTATAGTTACTATTAGTCACTGTTTCTGGAGTATTAGAACTGTGGTCATTATCCGTGACAGTTAAACTATAATAAGAAGCCTTATCTTCATAACCAAAGCTAATCTCATAACCTTTGTTCTCAAGGTCAATGTTACTTAAGAATTCTGCGTTTTGCCCTTCTACTTCATCTAAGTAGTTATCAATTTCTTGTTTAAAGACTGAACCTCTGACGTAGAAGCCATTATCTGCCCAATAACTCACAGCGGCTTCAAGGCTATTTGATTCCTCTCCTTCAAGCAAAGTACGTTCATCAACTCCTACTGTGGCAGCATCATCTCTGTTAGAATCTAGGTAAATTGCCTCACGAATACCAACACCACGAAACGCTTCAGCATAACCAACACTCAGCTCTAAGTTATCTAATGGCGCATAAGTAACTGAAATATTCGGACTAAACTTCTCGTCCTTGAAGTTATATCTATCTGTTTGAGCATCACTCGTACCACTATCTGTGTAGTCCCATGAGTCAAAACGACCACCAAAGCTTGTTGAAAATGAATCAGTCAAATCCACATCAGCTTGAGCAAAGATACCGTAAGCCTTTTCTTCCTCTGTAACTCTGGCATCATCTTGGAACGCTGCATCAATTTGCCTTATATTTAAACCATACGCAACAGAAGTGCTGTCGCTGACATACGATGTATTAGTCAAGGTTAAATCAATTGTATCAAGATCTGCAGTATCATCATCATTGCCCACATTATCATTATCAACACCATTAAATGTTTGGCTTGAAATAGATAAATCAGCTTCAAAATTAATCAAGTCACCACCTGGAGTGAAATCATAATTAATACCAAAGACATCACGCTCTTGGGATTGTTGACCTCTGTCGTTACCACTGGGTAGCGAGAAACCTCCTGTATAGTTTAAGCGCGCAAAACCAAAAAAGGTTCTATCAATATTTTCATAGCTTGCTGAAAATTGATGCGCTTCATAGTCAGCAGATAATTTGGCAAAATAACTGGTTGTATCTGAACCTGAATTAGCATATTTCACTCCTGATCCACCCTCAAAATCATCAAGCTCAGCATGCGCGCCATTAAGCAGCAACGACCAATTATCATTAAGTCTATTGGCAAAAACTTGAGAAAACTTAAATCCCTCACCATTACTGTAACCGGTGACCTTGGCTAAACCGTAGAAGTCTTTTTCTCCAAGTAAATCCAAAGCAGACTTGGTCTCAAACTTGATAGAACCATTGAGAGCACCAAGCCCATCTAATGCAGAACCTGCGCCAGAATTGATACCTACTTGTTTTAATAATTCTGGCTCAATTAAGAGATAGCCTGCGTGGTGGTAAAAATTGCTCTGATAAGCACCATCAATAGTGGTGTTACTAAATGTCGAACCCATTCCATTAACAAAGACCATTTGCGATACATCACGGCCACCACTTACAAAAACAGAAGGTGTATTTTGGAACATGTCCTGCAAGGTGTTGGCTTGTAAGTTACTAATTTCCTTACTTTGTACTAAAGCGTCTCCCTCTTTCTCTGCATTGCCAAAGACAATGACTGTATCAAATTGATCATCTTGAGCAAAACCTAATGATAGCACACTTGCTACCCCGACATAACTTAAACACTTAAGTGGTTTATTCATAACGCAGACTTTTTAATGTTAATGAGACTCAATGTCAATAGATTATTTGAGATAATTCTATTTTTAAAATAGAGTGAACTCTCTTGTCCAACTTACCTTTAATCTCAATACAATTAACCTATTATGAGCATTTATAGGCTTTTTTTATACTGTAAATTTATTATTAAGCTTATATGTCACTACATTCGCTCTGGAGCTTCAATACTCAATAAGGATAGTCCTTGATTAAGGACTTTTTGAGTTAAAGCACAGAGCGCGAGACGACTTGCCTGCGTCTCTCCTTGAGATTTAAGGACAGGGCACGCCTCAAAAAATGAATGAAACGCTTTGGCTAAATCAAGTAAATACAAAGCCAATAAATTAGGGCGATGATCATCGAGAACCTGTGGCAACCTTTCGGCAAATTGGCAGAGCGTAGAACCTAAACGAATTTCAGCAGCTTCATTGAGCTTAATTGCCACTCCTTTAACTTCATACTCGCCTTCTAGCTTGCGGAAAATAGATTGGATACGTACTAAGCTATATTGTAAGTAAGGCGCCGTGTCTCCTTGCAAGGCCAGCATTTTTTCCCAACTAAAAATATAATCCGTTAAACGATGCTGAGATAATTCAGTAAATTTAACGGCTCCTATGCCTACCATTTGTGATACTTGATCTTTCTCTACGCCCTGCAAATCAGGATTTTTATCTGCAATGACTTGCGCAGCTCTTTCTATTGATTCATCTAGTACAGAGGCGAGCTGAGGTGTTTCTCCTGAACGAGTTTTAAATGGCTTTTTGTCCTGACCTAAAATAGTACCAAAAGCTATATGTTTAAGCTTTGGCTTAAAGTCTAAGCGTTGGGCAATTTCAAAGAGCTGCTTAAAGTGTAAACTCTGTCTCGAATCTACCACATACCAAATTTCATCAGGTGACCATTGCGCCTCACGGTAAAATAAAGTCGCTAAATCAGTAGTGGCGTAGTTATAACCACCATCACTTTTTTGAATCAACATAGGGTTGTCTCGCCACTCACCGTCTTTATGGATTTTGAAACAATCCTGCTCATTTTTTTTGTCTTCACTAGAAAATACAGCAATAGCTCCTTGGCTCTCACGTGCTAAACCCTTATCTACGAGCAATTGTACGGTGGCAGACAGCTCATCATTGTAAAAGCTCTCACCTAACCAGTAATCAAAACTGACATCCAGACGGTCATAAATCTGATTGAGCCCTTGTTTAGATAGCTCCAAACAGCGCTTCCAAATCTCTAAGTTCTCAGCATCTCCTTGTTGCAATTTAACGAGCTCTTCTTTGCAGGCTGCCAAAATCTCAGCATCTTCCTTGCAGAGTAAAGAGTACTTTTGGTAAATGCGTAGCAACTCTTTAATTGAGTCTTGCTCTAAGGCAGCTTCATCTAAGTCATGTTTCCACGCATAGAGAATCATACCAAATTGGGTGCCCCAGTCTCCAATATGATTATCTTTGATGACGTTATGACCTAAATAGCTGGCTATCCTTGATAGACTCTCTCCAATAATAGTCGAACGGATGTGTCCCACATGCATAGGTTTAGCTACATTAGGTGCAGAAAAATCAACTACAATTGTTTTAGGCTGAGCAGCTTGTTCAACACCTAAATGCTCATCTGTAGTCACTGCCTGTAATTGCTGCTCCCAAGCTTGAGCAGTAATAGTAAAGTTAATAAACCCAGGGCCTGCTAAACTTAGCTCAGCTAAAGACTCAATACCAGTTGCATTAAGCTCATTCATAATAGCCCCCCCTAAATCACGTGGTGATTGCTTGAGCGGTTTTGCTAGTATCATCGCGATATTGCATTGGTAGTCACCAAAACGCTTATCTGCGGCTTCACTCACCCATGTGTGAGGAACTTTAACCCCTAGTTGAGCTGCTTGTTCTAAATAAGGTTCTAAAATAGGTTTTAATGCCTGCTGTAATTGAGAAAGTATGGTCATATCAATCAACCCAAATTAATCAGGGATTGTAGTTGTCAGTATATTAAGCACTTGCTCTGCTGTGGCTGCTTCTTTGAGAGATTTTCTACGTAGAGCTGAGCGTACAAGCTTAGCTAGAGCAGCCAACATAGCTAGATGTTCATTTTTTTGTTCCTCAGGAACTAACAACATAAATAAAAAGTGCACAGGTTGCTGATCAGGCGCATGAAAATTAATCCCTGCATGACTATGTGCATAAACCATTAAAGGAGCTTTTATAAGGTCTGTTCTAAAATGAGGGATAGCCACACCATAACCAATACCTGAGCTTACTTGTTCTTCCTTATCTATAAACCCTTGTAAAATAGATTCCTTTTGCTCAGCGCTCAAACAATGTAATTCTTGTTGCATATATTGCAACATTGCTTCGATGGCTTGCTCATTGGTCTTGGAATCAAGATCCAAGATAATATTAGCTGGGGTCAGCAGCTCTGCAATCTGCATAATATTAAGCGCTTAATAGGGTGAAAACTCTAAGCTATGGTGAACTTAGGACTTTGCTTTATTATCCGCTGCTGGAACTGGGTAAAGTTGAACTTTAACCAGTTCTTCTATTTTGGCGGCGAGCTCTGGGTTAGCCTTAAGAGCGTCTTTAGCTCCATCGCGACCTTGAGCTAATTGGTCTCCTTCGAAACTAAACCAACTACCTTTCTTATCAATGATATTGTATTCAAGAGCTAAATCTAACAATGAACCAACAGAAGAAATACCCTCATTGTACATAATATCAAACTCAGCTTCAGTGAATGGTGGCGCCACTTTGTTTTTCACTAATTTAATACGTGTACGATTACCCATAACCGTGCCATCACTTGCTTTAATCGCTCCAATTCTGCGAATATCTACACGCACAGATGAAAAGAATTTCAAAGCTCTACCACCTGGCGTGGTTTCTGGGCTACCAAACATCACACCTACTTTCTCACGAATCTGATTTGTAAAGATACATACTGTGTTAGCTTTAGAAATAAAAGCTGTCAATTTACGCATAGCCTGACTCATCAAACGAGCTTGAGCACCCACGGTTGAATCACCAATATCACCATTCAGCTCTTGCTTAGTCACGAGCGCTGCTACTGAATCAAGAATCACCACATCTACAGCATTAGAACGCACTAAAGTCTCACAAATTTGTAAAGCCTCCTCGCCCGAAGAAGGTTGAGATATAAGTAACTCGTCTGTATTGACGCCTAATCTACGTGCATATTTTGGATCAAGAGCATGCTCAACATCAATAAACGCAGCTAAACCTCCATTTTTCTGCGCTTGAGCTGCAACAGTTAAGGTTAATGTCGTCTTACCTGAAGATTCAGGACCATAAATCTCTACTATTCTACCCTTAGGAAAACCACCTACACCTAAAGCCCTATCAATGAGTAAGTTACCAGTTGGCACAGAAGCGATTTCCATGCGAGCTGAATCACCCATACGCATAATTGCATTTTCGCCAAATTCTTTTTGAATACTAGAAATGGCATCTTCTAAATTCTTAGCACGCTGTGCGTCTGTTGTATTTTTTGATGGAGTAGCCATAGCCAAAATTTATATGATGACCAGACTAAATGCAACACAAAAGAACGTTACTAAAATCAACTAACTAAATCCTATCTTAAAACCTAAGGTTTTATAAAGCGCACGTAAATCTAGCTAGACAATTCATAATTATAACCATAGAATATATGCCCTATTTTAATATTGATGTCTCATGATAGTTTCTGACCGCTCATTTAAAGCTAGTTCCTATTTTACGAATTCAAAAGGACTAAGTCTCATTGAAACGCTTTTTAGTATTGTACTGTTAAGTCTTGCGCTAAGTGTATGCCTGATGGCCTTAACAAAGCTAAGCCATAACATCCAATCTCATTTAAAATACAACCAAACGATAACTCATTTAGATAGCTTCTTAAGCCAAATCAGTAGTGATATTAACGGCTACACTCATGAGACTACATCAGCTCAGCTTTCAAAGCCATTTACATTTGATACTAGCTTGCAATCAGCACCTCCATGGGTGCAACACCTGGATATCAAGCAATACGAACTTACAATAAATAAAAATAGCTATTACTATCTAGACTAAATCCAAGCATAAAAAAACCGCTTGGGATAATCCCAAGCGGTTCTTGCTATAACTTTAATTAATTAGCTAACTAATTAAAATGTAAAACCGAGGTATGCACCACCGATAACATCATCTACACCTTGAGTACCATTTACATAAGCAATGTATGGAGTCAAAGTAGCTGTACCTACAGCAAAATCTGTAGAAGCTGAAACTTCTGTGTACTCGTCAATGCTGCTTGGCTCATCAGTGATACTGAAACCATAAGTAACACCAAGATCGAATGCTCTATTAGTCCATGAACAATCGTAAGTGTAACCAGCAGAAAGTTCTGCAAGGTTTTCTTCTACTTCACCACCAACTTGGTTGTTAATGATTGTAGCTGAAACATCTACACCTGCGATAGCTGTTGAACCACTGAAGTATACTTCATAGTCATCATCTGTACCAGTTGTATTTGGGTAACGATAAAAAACTGCACCTGTTTCCCAACCAAGACCTAAAAGCTCCCAGTCTAAGCTACCGTAAAGGTTAAGTTCTTCAGCTGAATCAGCTGTAGCAAACCAAACACCTACACCGTAGTTAATGTCCTCTGTAAGGGCACCACCGTAAGAAACATCGATATCAATAAGGTCTGAACCAAAGTCTACACCACGGAAGATGTAATCAGTTGAGTAACCAAAAGATACGTCTACACCAAGAGGCTCTTGAGCAGAAGCAGAAGACACGCCTACTGCAACAGCAGTGGCACCAGCAATTAATAATGAAGTAAGTTTATTCATAGCGGGTTGATAGTATTGACTGAAATAAACTTGGTCAAGTACTTTTTTCTTTATTTAAACAAACTTAAATAAAGTTCGTATGAGTATTGCCCTACCTTGATTTAGTTAGATTTTTAACTAGACCAGCTTCTAACTTAACCAACTACCCATTCTCAGCCCTCACATGGATTCAACTTCATCTCAACTTAAGACAAAAAATCATCTACTGCTAAAAACTTTCAAAAAACAAGCATGGCAAAAGCCATTGTGAACAGGAGCGTAGCGACGTGCCTAGCGCAGCTAGGTGGCGTATAGCCATCAATCAATTGCTACCCTCTTTTATGCCCAAGCTCGAACCTTATAATTGACGCTTGGTTTTAATAGCTTATCTACCCCTCCCCTCAAGACGGTCTTAGTCTAAGTCATGCGGGTTTATTTTGACGATTTTCCCGTCAACATAAGAAATAATGGGGCTATTTTTATATTTTTTAAAAGCCACCATTCTTTTGTAAGATTCAGCTAACCCCTTGTTTACCTTTCTTGATAATTCATTGAGTTCTTGTTCAGCTGTCATGATAGATTTCTTTAAGTTCTTGCCACTTTTGATTATCTTTAATTTGAAAAACTTTATCAAATTGTCCTTCAGCTATATCTTGAGGACGCTCTTTGGAGTTGTCAATAATTATCCAGTTATCAACTAATGGTATATAAAGATTAAAGAAGTTACATAGACCTGATTTAAATCTACGTTTAATAGTTTCTGCTGAGATATAATGCCCACCTTCTTTAACTCTTGTTGTGACTCGTTCTTGAGCTAGCTCATCTGACTTAAGGTATAAAAAAAGTAACGTAACTTTATAACCTTGTCCCTGTGCTTTCTTTATTAGTCTTATGTAACTTTTAGTCGCAAGTGTTGTTTCTATACTAAAGCTAACTTGCTGTTTAAGTAGCATTTCAATTCTTTCAAGCATAAGCCTGCCTGATTTAATGGCTACAGCCTCAGGATTAAATGGAGATAAACCTCTAGCTATTTCATCAGCATTAATAAACTCTGAACAATGAAAAACATCAGGCAAAACAACATAAGAAGCAGTAGTTTTACCCGCTCCATTAGGCCCTGCTATAATATAAAGTTGTTTCATAGCATAACGATAGCTTTTAGCTTAAGTTTTGCCAATGTTATTCTTAGAGCAAACTTCACGTTTGACAGGGCGAACAATCACGAGAGAATAATGAGTAATTTTGGACAGGAGCGTAGCGACGTGCCTAGCGCAACTAGGTGGCGTATAGCCATCAATCAAAAATCAAAGAACCGACCCCCAAGAAGTTGAGTGAGCGTTCTAAGGTTT
>DGJT01000039.1 GCA_002387565.1 Akkermansiaceae bacterium UBA4589
AGGCAATGTAGTTGCCCTAATTTTACTAAAACTTTTATTTTCTTATTTATCATCATTCTTTTAATTAACTTCAATTTACCTATGACTCTTAAATCTGCTTCCTATCGTTGATTTTTTGTCGTGTAGTGTGATATTAATTAGTTAAATCCTCCTATATTTAAATATCACGGAACTATGTCTAAAATAATTTCATGAAAAATAACTATCTATCAATTATTAAAATATTAATTATATCAGTATTTGCTTATCTTTTTTTGGAGCAAAATAAATCTGCAAATTCAGATAATCAATTTGATCAAGAGATTTTCTTCGATACTTTAATCGAGGAAGGTTTGATATTTTCTCAAGATTTTTTTAATGAATCATTATCCGATCAAAGAATGATCGTGGTGACCTCTGCTGTGAACGCTCATTTTTCGCGTTATGTAATATCTCAATTACTATTATTTAATAAAACCTCAAATTCGACTCCTATTGATATATATATAAGAACTGAAGGGGGTTGGGAGGGTGATGCTTTTGCTATTATTGATACTATGAGGAGCATAGAAGCCCCGGTAAATATTCATGCAATAGGAGAGGTTCATTCTTCTGGCTTAATGATTCTTGCTGCTGCTACAGGTAAGCGCATCGTTTATCCGTATACCATGTTAGGTTTTCATGCGCTCGATGAAGATGAAGGTAAAATTTATGAAGAGAGGTATTTAAATTTATGGAAAGAATTGGCAAATTTACCTCAAGAGTGGTTAGATCGAAGAGATTACGAAATGCTCTATTTTACTCCAGAGCAAGCCTTAGAATATAAAGTTGCAGATATTTTAATATCTAAACCTCAAATTTAATCAAAGTTCTTTTAGATGTATAAACACAGCTAAAGCTGCATTAAACGTTTGTTGGGTGAGCTAAATTATAGTCTTCTAGCTCTTTTAAATTAATAGCGGCTATATCAGCATTAATCGCATCGAGGATGTCGAGCTCTGGCTTGAAATCAGCAGCGTGGTAAGAACTACGTACTAGAGGCCCAGATGCTACATGTTTGAAGCCTTTTTCTAGAGCTATTTCTTTGTAGCGCTCGAACTCTTCTGGTTTGAGGTAGTCAATCACAGGTAGATGCTGAGGTGTTGGTCGTAGGTATTGCCCTAGAGTAAGCACAGTGACATCATGCGCGAGCAGGTCATCCATACTTTGTAAAATTTCTTCTTCTTTTTCACCGAGGCCGAGCATGATGCCACTTTTGGTGACGATGTTGCCGTTGGCCATCGCTTTGGCTTTTTTCAGAACTGTTAAGCTGCGTTGGTATTGAGCGCGGCTACGTACGAGAGGGGTGAGTCTCTCTACAGTTTCAAGGTTGTGATTGAAGATATGCGGTCTAACATCGATGACTTTTTGCAGGGCCCAGTTTTTGTCATTAAAATCAGGTACGAGAACCTCGATAATCATATCTGGGCTCGCTTTTCTGACTTCTAAAATAGTTTGTTGGAAATGTTCAGAACCTCCATCCTTGAGGTCGTCACGAGCTACAGCGGTAATCACGATATGATTGAGCTTCATGCGCTTGCTGGCCTCAGCTACGCGTTGCGGTTCGTCGACTTCGAGAGCGGTTGGCTTGGCTGTTTTGACGGCGCAGAAACCACAGGCACGAGTGCAGTTCTCACCTGCAATCATGAAGGTTGCTGTACCTTGACTCCAGCACTCCCAGCGGTTGGGGCATTGGGCTTCCTCACAGACAGTGACCAATTTGAGGTCAGTAATCAGAGATTTTGTCGACCAATAGATGGGGTCGCTAGGTAGCTTGACCTTAATCCATTCTGGACGCTGGTCATTATGCAAGGATAGATCCATCCTCGTACGAGGACCTCTATTTGCATTAGATGAACATCCAGACATAGATTTAGGCTTGTTTAATTATAAACTGAAAATTTCTTGGGGCTCAAAGAATCGAGCTAATTCTTCAGCTGCAGCTTCTTCACTATCAGAAGCGTGACAGACATTAATCATCATAGTGTCACCATAATCACCACGGATAGTTCCTGCTGGAGCTTCAGATGAATTAGTAGGTCCTAATAAGTCACGTACGGCAGCGATGGCATTCTCACCTTTAAGAGCTAGAGCAATCACAGGTGTTTGACTCATGAATTCTTCAATTTCAGGAAAGAATGGTTTGTCAGCCACATGAGCATAATGCTCTTTGAGGATAGCTGAATCTAGCTGCATCATTTTGATGCCTTGGATGCTTAGACCGAGCTCTTGGAATTTAGCAAGTACGATACCTGTGATATTTTTTTCAATAGCGTCAGGTTTAAAAAGGATAAGGGTAGTTTGAATAGACATAGCAAAAACGTTTTAATCAGTATTTAAGTTGGCGATTAGTAAGGCTTAGGACTTGTTAGGTCAAGTATAAAACTCATTCTCAATACAGGTAATTTAACAAAAATAGCTGTGATTTTAATTACTTATTTTAGCTTCGAATATTTCGAGTGCTTGCTCAATGAGTTTGTCGTCAAAGAAATCAGATTTTTCTTCTTTAGCTGGTTCGCTGTTTGCACTGTCTGCACTATCCACGATGTCTTGACTTAACTCAGTTGTATCGAGTGTTGGCTCTAGTTCTGAGTGACTGGTGGTCAAAGGTGCTGATGAGCTTGAATCAGCTGTATCTGAATTGATGGAATCTACATCTAGCTCATTGAGCTCTTGCGACACTTGAGCTTCAATGTCAGTAGAGCGCTTGACCTGTAATTTAAGTTGAGATTGACCAGTTATGAAACTAATAGTCTCGTTAAATAGGCTTGCCTTTTTATTAATAGAAGACTCAATGAGGGTTTCATCCTCAGGTAGGCCTACGATGAAATGACTCTGAGTGATCTCCAAGGCTGTGGTCATTTTGAAATCTTCTTTGGTTAGGTAGTCAGCTTTGTCTGCTTCTAGCTTATCGATAATCTGTTGCCATAGCTCTTGCGCAGTTAGGCTACCATTTACAGCAGGGTTTGGTGCTTTTGAACTCTCGGTGGGGTTTTCTGTGGTAGGAGGGGTGACGGCAGCAGGAGCAGAAGGTTCGTTCTCTGGAATTGGAGGTTGGCTAAGTTCTGGTTCAGATTGAGGTTCTTGAATCGATTTTACTGGTTCTTCTTGTTTTGGCTCTGGTTCTATTGATGGAGTTGTGGCAACAACAGTAGGCTCAACAATGACAGGTGTAGCAGGAGAAGGGGTGTTATCAATGACTAATTCAGGTAATTTAGATTGGTTTAGGGCCTTAATTAGATCACTAATCTGAATACTGTTTAGAGATTGAATGGTTTTGATGAGGGCTATTTCTAAAGGTAGCTTGGGATGTGAAGCTTGCTTGAGCTTGCCTTCCTGTGAGGCGAGAGTCTCTGTGGCGAGCAAGAGTTTATCTGAGGAAAACTGTGCCATTGCAGCTTGCAATGACTCTAACTCTGCTGGCTCTAAACTTTCTGGTTGAGCGTGTGGGTTAATTTTGAAAATCAGTAATTCAGAGAATAGATCAATGATTTCTTTGAACAGTTGTTGTAGGTCTTTTCCCGCATTATAATAATGCTTAACTAAGGAGAGTACAGCTCCTGTATGTTGCTCTAAAATAGCGAGCACAAGTTCAGCAATCTGCTTGCTTGAGTGTAGCCCAAAAATTTCCTCCACTTGAGAAAGGCCAATATCCCCATCACAGAAAGCCACTAGCTGATCGAGCATAGATTGAGCATCACGCATACCGCCTTGCGATGCTTTGGCGATGGCTAGGGCTGCTTCAGAGCTGAGGGTTAGACCTTCGAGTTGAGCAATATTGAGTAATTGGTCTTTAATAATACCAAATGAAATAGGACGCAGGTCAAACCTCTGGCAACGAGAGATGATGGTAGGTAGGACTTTCTCTGGTTCAGTGGTGGCAAAAATAAATTTTACGTGTGCAGGTGGCTCTTCGAGAGTTTTAAGCAAGGCGTTAAAGGCAGCCTTACTGAGCATATGAACCTCATCAATGTAGTAGATTTTATACTTACCTCTGGCCGGGGCAAATTGTACGTTGTCGCGAATATCTCTAATGTGATCAATACCATTATTAGAAGCACCATCGATTTCCACAACATCTAAACAGATGCCTTCTGCAATCTCTTGGCAAATAGATGCTTGAGGGTCAAAATCAGCGTTAGGGCCATCAGGGCAATTGAGTGCCTTGGCTAGCACACGAGCAGTAGAAGTCTTGCCTGTACCTCTAGGCCCTACAAATAGATAGGCTTGAGCAATGCGGTCTTGTTCAATAGCATTGCGTAGGGTGGTGGTGACATGCTCTTGTCCGAGTAAATCAGCAAAAGTATCTGGGCGGTATTTTCTGGCAAAAACTTGATAGCTCACAGCCATGTTTATGTCATAATTTTTCTCAAACCACAAGCTGAGCTTTGATGAAAATCACAGTTGATAACAAATTGTTGGGCTAGCTATTGTTTTTTTATATAAAATGGCACAAATCAAAACTCAAATGACGGTTGACCTAATGATTAAATTTAGTTTAGAGTATAACCATGAATTCACTTGAGGCAGCTAAAAAGTTATTAGAAACTATATTACAGGCCTTGGACATTACGGTAGACAGTATTGAAATTGAGCCTATTTTATTTGGACACCAATTACAGGTACGTTGTGATAAAGCAACAGAAGCTAAGCTTATTAAACCTTACACGACTTTTAGGGAGATAGAAAATAAGCTCAATGAAATATTGCGCTCTCATTTTCCTGATGCTCAGCGTATCCGTCTAGATTGTAATAATCACCGTAATGAAGAGGAGCTGGCATTAGAGGAAAAAGTGCAGTCTGCGGTAAAGGCTTTGCAAGATAAAGAAAGCAAAGTCGATCTGCCACCTATGAATGCCTACCATCGTCGCATGGTTTACCATTGGCTAGAAGCCAAGGAAGAGATACAAGCAATGAGTGAAACTAAGCCTGCTAGGCTCAAGAAAATTACTCTCCAATTAAAGTGAGTATTATTCTAGTTGAAAAAAACACTAAAAAAAGATTGCCAAATTAAATCGAGTCATCTAGTGTGCGCCCACTAACTTATGACGGTTTGTTTGAGTTCGCGTTTTGTGGATTAGATCTGTCGCCTTGTAAAACAAGGAAAAAGTGTTGATTTAGCAGCCTAGTTATATCTTTATGACTAGCGTATTGCCAACTCATACAATTTGTCATTAGGTTAACTAATTTTTAATTAAACTTACTATGGCAAGATTATTTAGTGTAGAAATACCTAACCAAAAGCGCATCGAAATTGCGTTGACGTATATTTACGGTATTGGTTTAACAACTTCTTCTCGTATCCTCGATGAAGCAGGTGTAGATCCAAACCTCCGTACAGGTGAATTGACAGAAGAGCAGCTCGTTAAAATTACGAAAGTAATCACTGAGCAAAGCATTGTTATCGAAGGTGACTTACGTCGTGAGAGACAATCAGCTCTCAAGCGTTTGACTTCTATTAATTGTTATCGTGGTACTCGCCATAAGCGTGGTTTGCCAGTTAGAGGACAAAGAACCAAGACTAATGCGAGAACTCGCAAAGGTAGAAAATCAACAGTAGGCGTAGTTCGTTAGTAGCAATACTAATTCAACGCTAATCATTAATAAGTATACATTATGAGTGAAGAAACAAAAGAAACTACGGAAAAAGTCGTAGAGGAAGTAGTAGCCGCTACTCCAGCAGAAGCGACGCAAGAAGCTGCTCCTGCTGAGAAGGCACCACAAGCTCCTGAAGAGAAAAAAGATATTTTTGCAGAAATTTTAGGTGAAGGCGAAGAAGCCATCAAAATTCACAAAGCTAAAAAGAGCAAAAACATCACTGACGGTGTCGTGCACATCATTGCTACATTTAATAACACTTTAGTAACTATCACTGACCGCAAAGGAAACTCAATCGGTTGGTCTACATCTGGTAAAATGGGCTTTAAAGGTTCTCGTAAGAGTACTGCTTATGCTGCACAGGTTGTATCTAAAGACGCATGTCAACAAGCACTTAGCCACGGCTTAAAAAGTGTCGACGTGAGAATCAAAGGCCCAGGTGCTGGTCGTGAAGCTGCAGTTAGAGCTATCGCTACTCTTGGGATCAAAGTAAAAGGCATCTACGATGTCACGCCTGTGCCGCATAATGGTTGTAGACCTAAGAAAGCTCGTCGCGTTTAATTTTTAACAATTTATATATATTATGGCTCGTTATACTGGACCCAAAGAAAAAATCAATCGCCGTTTTGGTGTGGCTCTATTTGGCCCATCTAAAACTTTAGAACGCAGAAACTTCCCTCCTGGTCAGCACGGCATGCGTGCTGGTCGTCGTAAGAAGTCTGACTACTCAGTTGCTCTTGGTGAGAAACAAAAGCTCCGTTTTACTTACGGTGTTTTAGAGAAGCAATTCCGTCGTTATTACCAAGAAGCTGCTAACAGTCGCGGCGTAACAGGTGATACACTTTTACAATTACTTGAGTGTCGTTTAGACAATGTTTGCTACCGTTTAGGTTTAGCTAACACTCGTGATGCTGCTCGTCAGCTCGTGAATCATGGACACATCCTTGTGGATGGTCAAAAAGTAGACATCCCAAGTTACAAAATTAAGCCAGGTCAAGTGATCAAAGTTTCTGAAAAAGCTTCATCACAACAACTTGCACTTAAAAACTTAGACTTAACACAAAATGCTATCGTTCCTGAATGGCTTAGTATTGACACAGACAAGAAAGAAGCTGTTGTTAATCGCCTTCCAGAAGCAAGTGATGCAGAAAGCATTGCTAACGTACAGCTTGTAGTTGAGCTTTACTCAAGATAATCTAGCAATAGATATCTGACTTATTGAAAGCCTCAAGAGCTTATAACTCTTGAGGCTTCATAGACCTCTGCACATCCTTCACTTTTAGCAAAATTGAGCGGATTAAAAACTTTCGCGGTTCTCGAGTATCCTTTATACACTGCGCTTCCACGAATTTTTCATCACACTCAATTTTATCTAAAATCATATTATTTTAAAGTTTTGCAGAGGTCTCTTTATATTTAAGCCTCTTGTAGGCGACTTTATAGTAGGGGATTTTATTCTCTATTTTTACACCATCTCAGGTGACTGAGATTTAACGATTATTTTTGGTGTCAACGACTTTGTCATCGCGTAGAGCGTAGAGTGGTAGATGCTATAAATAAGCATCCAATTATAGGGCTATTAATAGCTCTTTTTACCACAATTATTATGATATTATTCAACGAGCTTGGACTCCAAGCTGACACATTAAAAGCTATTGATACTCTAGGTTTCACCGAAGCCACGGAGATTCAAGCCAAAGCTATTCCGCATATTTTAGAATCAGAGCAAGATCTGATTGCTTCAGCCCAAACAGGAACTGGTAAAACAGCTGCCTTTGGTCTACCAACTATTGATTTAGTCAATGTTACTAATAAAGCAACACAGGTGCTAATTCTCTGCCCGACACGTGAACTGTGTTTGCAAATTTCAAAAGATCTTATTAACTACTCAAAATATAAAGACGGGCTAAATGTACTCGCTGTTTACGGTGGAGCAAGTATAGAGCCACAACTCAAAGCGTTGAATAAAGGAGCTCAAGTGGTAGTAGGCACTCCAGGGCGAGCTCGAGATTTGATGAAACGTAAGAAATTACAACTCGGAGAAGTGAGACATGTCGTACTTGATGAGGCTGATGAAATGCTCACTATGGGTTTTAAAGAAGAGTTGGATGATATCCTCTCACAAACTCCTAAGAGTAAGCAAACTTTACTATTTTCTGCTACTATGTCTCCAGCTATTTCTCGTATCACACAGAAATACATGAATAAGCCAGTGGAGATGTCAGCGTCTAGAGTTAATACAGGCACCGCTAATGTGAGCCATGTGTATTACTCAGTACAGCAACGTGACAAGTACGGTTTGCTTAAACGTCTTGTTGACTTTAATACTGAGATTTATGGGATTATATTTTGTCGTACCCGTAAAGACACTAAGGATATTGCCAATAAGTTAGTCCTCGATGGCTATAATTCAGATGCCTTGCATGGAGATATGACCCAAGGTCAGCGTGATGATGTCATGGAGCGTTTCAGACGTGGAAATATTCAAATCCTCGTAGCGACAGATGTTGCAGCACGTGGTCTAGATGTGGATAACCTCACTCATGTGATTAACTACAGCTTGCCTGATGATGCCGAGGTTTACACTCACCGTAGTGGGCGTACAGGTCGAGCAGGTAACAAGGGTATCTCTGTTGTGATAGCTACAGGTCGTGATGGTCGCAAAATCCAAGAAATTGAGCGTACTTCAGGAATTTTATTTACCCAAGAAAACGCACCTACACCAGAATCCATTTGTAGACAACAACTCTACAAACTCATGGACAAAATTAAGGACACGCAAGTTGATGAGAAGCAACTCGAGCCTTTCTTAGAAAGTATCTATGGTAAGCTCCAGCATTTAAGCCGCGAGGAACTTATCCAGAAATTTGTCTCAGCTGAATTCAATCAATTCTTAAGTTATTACAAAAATGCCCGTCCTATCTTATCAGAAAAATCTAATAAGAAAAAGGACCGCAACAGTGATAAAACAGATGATGAAATTCAACAAGAGCGTAGAGAAGTCAAGCGCCGCAATGGCTTCACACGTTTTCATATCAATCTAGGTTCTAAGCATAAGCTGGAACCAGAAACGCTCAATAGTGTGATTCAAGAAGGTATGGAAGACAATCACTTGGAAATTGGCAAAACCCATCTACTCGAATCATTTTCATTCTTTGAGCTCAAAGTAGAGCTAGAGGAAGAGGCCTTGATGAAGCTCAATCAATGCTCTTACAAAGGCGTCAAAATGATGGTGCAAGTCGCTCAAGAAAAAGTAAAATCCAAAAAATTTAGAGGAGATAGTAGAGACCGAGATCGTGACCGAAGCAAAGGCAGAGGTCGAGGTGGTTCAGGTGGTGGTTACAAGCCTGCTGGTGATGGTGACTCTCGCCGCCCTCGTGGTAAGTCATCATTCAAACCTAGTTCACGCAAGAAATATTAAACCCAGCGATTAGTTATAACAATAAAAAGCCTGCTTCTTGATTGAAGTGGGCTTTTTTGCGCCATGATTGTAGCTGTTTGTTTTGAAACTGCTTTAAAAGCGTCTTGATTTTTAAAGGGCTAGGCATTACTACAGTTGATAGAATTTTACTCGTTACATCACTATGTTAGATATTAAAGAAATACGCAGCAAACCTGACTTATTTAAACAGCAGTTAGACTTACGTTCTGCTGGTTTAGGAGTGGTGATTGATGAGATTCTTAGCTGTGATGAACAACGCCGTAAGCTAGAGACTCAAAAACAAGAGTTGCAAGCGCAACGCAAGCAAATATCTAAGCAGATTGGTCAGCTCAAACAAAAGGGTGAGGATTCATCAGAGATTGAAGCTACAGTGCGTGGTATTGGTGATGAAATCAAAGCTATTGAGGAACAAGCTCAGGCGGCGAGCCAAGAGCAAGAACAGTTACTCTTGAATACCCCTAACATCCCTCATTTAGCCTGCGTAGCTGGTGCCAGTGATGCGGATAATGTTTATATCCGTTCATGGGGTGAGAAACTTCCTGTAGATGAGCCTGAAGATCATGTGCAAATAGCGACACGTTTAGGTTTGATTGATTTTGAAGGAGGGGTGCGTCTCTCTGGTTCTGGTTTTGTGGCGTATCGCGGTAAGGGGGCTAAATTGCAGCGTGCTTTGATACAGTTTCTCCTGGATTTACAGACAGAAGAAAACGGCTATGAGGAGGTTAACGTGCCTCACATGGTATTGGCAGAATGTATGCAAGGCACAGGTCAGTTGCCTAAATTTGGCGAAGATATGTATGCCATTAAGGGAGAGGATGATAACGAGGCTGCAGATTTATTTCTCATTCCTACAGCGGAAGTTCCAGTGACGAACTTGTATCGTGAGCATTTATTGAGCGAAGATCAGCTACCTATTAAGATGACAGCTCATACACCTTGTTTTAGGCAGGAAGCTGGTGCTGCAGGTAAGGTGAATCGTGGTATTATCCGCCTGCATCAATTTGAGAAAGTCGAGCTGGTTCAAATCGTCAAGCCACAGGATAGTGATGAAACTTTGGAAATACTCACAGGGCATGCTGAATCAGCCTTACAGAAATTGGGGCTGCATTATCAAGTAGTTGAGTTATGCTCTGGAGATTTAGGGTTTAGTGCGCAGAAGACTTATGATTTAGAGGTGTGGGCACCTGGGCAAGGGCAGTATCTAGAGATTTCTAGTTGTTCTAATTTTGGAGATTATCAGGCGCGTCGTATGAGATTACGTTATAAAGATGAAGATGGTAATAATCAGTTTTGTCATACGCTCAACGGTAGTGGACTTGCTCTACCTCGCTTAATGGTAGCTGTCTTAGAGCAAGGACAGCAAGAAAATGGGAGTATTAAACTACCGCAAGCCTTAGTGCCTTACTTTGGTACTGATACTATCCGTTAAGATTATGTCTGTATTACTTGTCGTTTCTGGAGCCTCTGGCTCAGGTAAGACCACGCTTTGTCGTCAGTTACAACAGAAAGATATGGCGTATTATGCTATTTCGGCGACGACACGTGCAATGCGTGCAGGTGAGGAACATGGCAAAGACTACTTCTTTCTCACGGTGGATGACTTTACTGCTAAAATAGAGCGTGGAGAATTCCTCGAGTACGCTCAGGTGCATAATGCTTATTATGGAACACTGATTGCTGAGGTGGTGAATCACCTAGAGCAGGGTAAAAACGTACTTATTGATATTGATGTACAAGGAGCCGCGCAAATTAGAGCTTGCGAGCATCCACTAGTGCAAGCCTCTCTGGTAGATTTATTTGTATCAGTAGAGCTTGAAGAATTACGTAAACGCTTGCATAATAGAGGTGATGATGCAGATAGTATTGAGTTGCGCATGGAGAATGCTGAATATGAATTAACCCAAAAGCACCTTTATCAATACGAATTAGTTTCTAAATCAAGGGAACAAGATTATGCCACATTTGAAAAAATATTTTTAGATGAACAAGCAGAGAAAGCTAATAAACCATAGTAATTTTTAACAAGTATTTATGAAAAAACCAGTAGTCCTCATTATTAGAGATGGTTGGGGTGTGAACCCTAATCAAGATGTAGAAAGCCAAGGTGATGCGGTACAAATGGCTAAAATTCCCTTTCATCGTGAGAAACTATGGCCTAAATACCCGCAGAGCTATATCACGGCTTCAGGCGAAGAAGTAGGATTGCCAGAAGGGCAAATGGGTAACTCTGAGGTGGGACACTTGAACTTAGGAGCTGGGCGTATCGTTTATCAGTATTTAACCCGTATCAATAAAGATATCAGAGAAAACACGCTCAAGGATAATGAAGTGCTACAAAAAGCCATCAACACAGCTAAATCAAGAGGGTCTCGATTACACCTTATTAGTCTTGTATCCGATGGAGGAGTGCATGCTCATCAGGATCATTTAGTTGCCCTGTGTAAACAAGCCTGTGAGGCAGATATAGCTACTGAGAATATTTGGGTGCATGGTATTAGCGATGGACGTGACACACTACCAACAGACGGTCAAAAATACTTCAGCAAATTAGAAGCAGATTTAGCAAATTTAGATATTAATTTAGCCACTCTAGTTGGGCGTTATTACGCCATGGATAGGGATACTCGTTGGGAGCGTACTCAGCTAGCGTGGGAATCCATCGTAGACGGTGTAGGTGAGCAAGCTACAAGCTCAGCAAGTGACATACTCAAAGAATGTTACGCTAAAGGTATGACAGATGAGTTTGTCGAGAGTCATATCTTCCGTGGGCATAATGAACAACGTGTGCAGGACGGTGATGTGGTTATTTTTGTGAACTTCAGGTCAGATAGAGCGCGCCAGTTATCACAGGTGTTTTTGCAACAAGACTTTGATGGCTTTGAGCGCAAGGTACAGCCTAAGGTGGACTATTACACCATGACTCAGTATGATGCTACCTTTGATTGTGAGGTTATTTTTCCTGCGCAAGAACTCAAAGGGTGTTTAGGTGAGGTGGTTTCTCAGGCAGGACTCAATCAGTTGAGGATTGCTGAGACAGAAAAATACCCCCACGTGACGTATTTCTTTAATGGTGGTGATGAGGTGCCTTTTGCTGGTGAAGATAGGCATATTATTCCTTCGCCCAAGGTAGCTACTTATGACTTGCAACCTGAGATGAATGCTGAGCAAGTCACTGAATATGTCTTAGATAATGTCGAGAACTATGATTTGGTTATTATTAATTACGCTAATCCTGATATGGTAGGTCATACAGGAGATATCCAAGCGGTAATTAAAGCTGTAGAAACGATTGATGATGCTGTGGCGAGAATCACGCAAAAGGTACTCGAGTTAGATGGTCAGTTAATCGTGACTGCCGATCATGGTAATTGCGAAAAAATGCGCGAACCAGATGGCTCACCCAATACAGCTCATACGACATTTCTCGTACATGCTATTTACGTAGCTAATAATATTGATGGTGTAGAGCTTAAAGATGGAATCTTAGCTGATATAGCTCCAACTTTACTTGATATGTTAGGGGTCGAAAAATCGTCAGAAATGACAGGAAACTCGCTCTTATTGAGAAGGTCATAACTTACAGAGATTCAATATGTTTGAGAAATTATCATTAGAACAAAAGCGTGTTAGATGGATAATTTCTCTGTTCTTGCTGCTCATTGCTCTTGTTTTTTGGTTCAAGCCTCAGAGTTTGGGTTGGTTGTTTGCTGATGATTCAGCAGATAAGTTTTTTAAACAATCCATGCTAAGAGTGGCATCACTGTATGCACTTAGTGCGGGGGTGAATGGGATTGTCTCTGTAGTGCAAGATTCCGAAATTGAGGCAGCACCTGCAGGTGTGGGCTTATCTATTGCTGCAGGTGAAGCATTAGATCCCATTAATGATTTAGCGGAAAGACTCAGTGATACAATGCTTACAGTCATGGCTTTATTAGGAGTGGAAAAGCTCATCCATGATATTTTAGGTGAAGTCCTATTTCTAAAAGTCGTAGCACTATTACTTCTACTAGGTATTATTAGTTTATATGTCAATCATCAGCGAGCGTTATGGTTGCGTAAATTGATGAAGAAAATAATTTTAATTTTATTACCATTACGCCTTGTTTTAGCTACAGCTTTTTTAGTTGAAGGTTTATTAAATGAGCATTTTTTTGAAGCAAAAATTCAACCTCACCAGAGTTACTTAATAGAGTTTAAGCAGGATTTTGAAAATCAAATGGCTGAGGGAGAAGAGGCTAGCTTTTTAACTAAAGGCAAGATGACGAAGGAATATATGAGTCAGGTCTGGAAACAAAGGGAGCAACTATCGTATCACTTACTGCAATTAGCTGTTTGGAGCTTAAGTATTTTGACGCTACAAATTCTTATATTACCTGTGAGTATATGGCTTTTGTTGCGCTATTTAGTGGTCACGATTGCCAATTCAAGTCAGTTATTAGCTAAGTCTACTTAGAAATAGCACTAAAACTAGGCAGTCTTTCACTATGCTTTTAGATTGAAATGAGCGTCAAGAACTGTTAGTTAAGAGCATATCTATTTTGCCTACCAGTCAAACTCTCATTAGTAGGAGTTTTGACTTTAATAATTCTCAAGCTTGGGAATAGCTGGCAGGCCATTATCGTCACTTTATTTATCATGTGCTGCATCAGTTGAATGTATCTTCAAGTGATCTTAACTAAACAAGATGTTTGGGGTTTACAGTTGTATTTTAGCTTTAAACGAGGTGGGTCAAGCATCATTCTATCAACCTATTTTTTGTCGTGAAGTGTGAGTTATTCAATCTAGCTGATGATGTAGCCGAAAGTAGGAATTTAGCTGTAGAATACCCTAATAAAGTGGCTAAAATCTTGCAAAAACTTAAAGAAGTAAGGGTAAAACTAAAAGCCTCTGCTAATAACAATAATTAAACAGAGGAGTTGAGTGATAAATTTTATTTTACTTAGAGCGATTAAAAGCAGCTTCCCACTGAGCTTGTTTGAAGCCTACCAGATGGATGTCGTCGCTAATAACAAAAGGGCGTTTAACCAAGTTGCCATTTTCGTTCAGCAGTGTGAGCGCTTGCTGCTCAGATAGGTTAGGCAGAGTATCTTTAAGCCCCATAGAGCGGTAATCCATGCCAGATGTATTAAATAGAGGCTTGAGGGAACCTTGCGCTTTTAGCATAGATTCTAGCTCTGTGATACTAGGTGGTGTCTCGCGTATGGCGATTTCTTCGAATGGAATATTTTGCTCGTTGAGCCATTTAGTGGCTTTGCGGCAACTATCACATTTTTTATACGTGTAAACTTTCATAATTACTTAATGCTTTAGTCTACTTAACTCCAAGGGCGTTTTCTTACAATAGCTCTGATCGCAAAAATAGGTAGGGCTGCTAGTACCGTAGCCGCAATTTTAACACCTAGGCCAGGGTAGAGCTTGCCTTGCTTTTTAGATAACGCTTGGAGTGTTTCTCTCACCATCTGCTCTTTGGATATTTTAACCCAGCTAGGACGCTTAATTTCAGCTTTGTTGCCACGTCTTAAGGCTACTTGTCCAAAGTTAGTACTAATAGGTCCAGGGCATACATCTAACACATTAATGCCTTGCTCTTCTAACTCGATAGCTAAAGCCTCAGAAAAGCTAGAGACAAAGGCTTTAGACGCTGCATAGACTGCAAAGTCAGGCATAGGAATGAGATGAGATAGAGAGCTAATATTGATAATACTGCCTTTGTTAGCTCTTAGCTTAGGGATAGCTGCGTGAGTGAGTTGCAATAGAGAGGTGATATTAACCTCGATGATTTGTTGCAATTTATCCCAATCTGCAGATTCAAAGCTACCGTAATCTCCTAACCCAGCATTATTGATAAGCAAATCAAGGTTAGCGCCTTTATTTCTTAGGTAACGTTCAATTTTAGCTTTGAAGCGAGGCTTGGTTAAATCACCACTAAGTAAGGTAATTTTTATACCATGTTGAGCTTTTAACTCCTTGGCTAATGTTTTGAGGAGTTTTTTGCGACGAGCAATGAGCACTAAATGTTCTGCGTGAGGCGCTAACTGTTTGGCAAATTCCTCTCCAAAGCCTGAAGAAGCACCAGTAATCATCACCTGTTTTAAAGAGAGCTTAGGTTTGCTACTAAAAATAGAGGTTTTGGTAACTTTCTCCAAAATCTCTAGTTGAGGCTCAACCTTAGTACTGGAGTCAGAGCTCGCAGTTGAGGAGTCTCCTTGAGATTCTCTCATTTTGGATAAAGTCGCTTCGTTATTAAGGATAGCTTGCTCGGCTAATTTTTCAGCATGTTTTTGCGAAAGCATAAGAGTAAATGTAGTTAAGAATATGAATTAACCTCTTTTTTTGTACTGCTTACCTGTTGAGCGTCTAGAGTTAGCGCGACTTTCCTCCTTGCGCTCTTGGAAGCTAGCACCTCTGCGAGGGTTATTTTTGGCAGAGTTTTTACTTGAATTAGATCTATCTGATGAACCTTTAGCCGCAAGACTTTCAAGGGTTAAATAACCTTTGAGTTCCATATTGGTATTGAATATTTTTTCCCACTCAGCTTGCCCTAAGAAGCGCCATGACCCAAGAGGTAAATCAGCATCCCAAAGTCCACCAACACGCACACGCACTAACTTTTCAACCCTAAAACCAAGTGTTTGAAACATACGGCGGATTTGACGGTTTTTGCCTTGAGACAAAACGACGACCAAGCGCCTCGCTGAGATGCGTTTGACTGCATCAAACTTCATTTTACCTTCTTCTTTGCTGTAGATACCTTTGAGAAGGGGCGTTAGCTTGTCTTTCTCAAAAGCTTGATTGAGAGTGACGAGGTACTCTTTTTGCACACCATGTTTTGGTGAGGCAATTTGTTGAGCCAAATCACCATCATTAGTAAGAATGAGTAAGCCCTCTGTGGCGGCATCAAGACGCCCTACAGGAGATAAATGATGTAGGCGTTTAGGTAATAAATGGTAAATAGAGGGAATCTTTTGTTCGCTTTTTTTACTGCAAACACAGCCTTTAGGTTTGTGCCAGAGTACCACCTCGGCATCGATAGGCTCAAGAGCTTTAGAGTCATAAACGACTTTATCATCCTCTGCGACGACAAAGTTGAGCTGCTTACAGACCTCACCGTTAATAGAAACTAGACCTGCTTCGATAATTTTATCACAATCACGACGTGATCCTAATCCACAACGAGATAAATAACGGTTAAGACGCATGAGAGTAATATAAGTAAAAGAAGGGACTGTATAAAGCCTAATAGACAAAAAAAGGCAGTCTATAAAAGACCACCTTATTTTTGATTAGATGCTTAAAAAGTGATTAAGCGTTAGGTGTAGTTTTTGGCAAACCAATTGCGCTACTACCTTCTTCCCAAGCACCACGCTCTTTAAGAAGTTTTACACGTTCGAAACGCTTAAGAACTGTTTGACCTTGCTTAGCGCCACCACTTGCTTTGAGACTGTTATGTTTAGACATGATATAAGAAATTGTTAAGAGGCAGTATGTTTAAGTGGGTTAGAATGAAAAAGCAAGTAAAAAATCACACTAAAATATAGAGTAACTTTAATTGTTAGACTTCAAAAAATGCTCTAAAGTTTACGTTTTTGGATATAAGTAGAGTATTTTTACTCAGCTAAATGAAAACAGCCAGTAGGAATACCTTTAACCCCAAGGTTATGAATAGCAAGCACTCTGCCAGCGAGGTCTTCAACCTCGGTTTTATGAATACCTGTTGTGACATAAAGGGTTGCTAAATCATCACCACCAAAGGCGACAGATGTCGTTTCCATACATGGTAAATCAATGGTTTGAATCATGTCTCCTGTTTGACCGTTGTAATTAACAACACAAGAACCGTGACAGAATGCCACCCATAAATTGCCATCACTATCAATAGTCATACCATCTGGTGAGCCTTCTGTAGCTGTTGTATCAGTTAGAGTGCTAGGGTTACTCAGCTCTCCATCTTTGTAATCAAAAACAAGGATTTTTTGTGTAGGGGTATCAATATAATAACACTTGTCGCCTGCAAGGTTCCAAATAATTCCATTGGAATTAGTCACATTAGGATGGGCGACACTGATTTCTAAATCACCTTTGCTCAGGCGGTAGAGTGCAGCATCGCCAGTTTCCTTGACGAGGCTAATCGTACCTGCAAATAGATGCCCATCTGGAGAGCACTTGCCATCGTTAAAGCGGTTATTACTCTTGTCAGCTTCAGGGTCACCTAGAGGTTGTTTGTCTGAATTACTCAAGTTAAAGGTATATAGGCCTGTGTCTGTGCCTATAATCCAGATATTATTTAGGTCAGTAGGAACTGCGAACCCAATACGTTCTCCAATGTCCCATGTTTGCTGTTTATCTGTAGTTGGGCGATACTGAATCAGTAGATGTTTTTCTATATCTACGTAATAAAGAGAATAGTTCCACCAAACAGGACCTTCGCCCCATGTAGATACTCGGCTACCTGCTAATCGGATATCAGACATAATTAAGCGCGACTCATGTAAGAGTTATCGAGCGTGTTGATTTTGATAGTTTCGCCTTCCTTAACAAAGAGGGGGACTTGAATAGTAAGCCCTGTTTCTAAAGTAGCAGGTTTACTAGGGTTGTTGGCTGTGTTGCCTTTGACTCCTTCAGCTGAACTCGTGATAGTAAGCTCTACACTAGGAGGTAGAGAAACGGTGACAGCTTCGCCCGCGAGGAAGAGGACTTCGACCTCTTGCCCTTCTTTAAGTAATGGCAGGGCATCAGCCACTAAATCTTCTTGTAGAGCGACACTTTCGTAAGTGTTAGTGTCCATAAAATGGTAGCCAGTTTGGTCCTTGTAACTGTACTCTAATTTCTGACGGTCGGTTTCGATAATTTCAACCTTTTCTCCAGAAGCAAAACGAATTGTTTTTGTTTTATTAGTTTTAAAAGAGCGAATAGTGGCCGCAATAAGTGCGTTACCTTTACCTGGAGTGCGGTGTTCAATACCGAGTACAATACCACGTTCCCCTTGATATTCGATACATTGACCTTTTTTTAATTGAGTAGCTACAACTGACATAATTTATTTTGAGTTAATTTGTTTTTGATTTTTTGAAAAGATAGAGTGCTTACTAAAAAAAAGCAAAATTATTCCGTTCCTGGTTCGGTTTCAAGCAGACTTTGTAGAGCCTTAATCGCTGAGAAGTCTTGAAATAAAATAGAGTAAACAGCATCAATAAGAGGTGTGCGCACCCCATGCTTACGAGCCAGCTCATAAATAGACTCAGTATTAGGGACACCCTCTGTCACCATGCCAATCTCAGCAATAGCTTGCTCGACTGACTTGCCTTCTGAGAGCTTGAGACCTACTTGAAAGTTACGTGACATATCGGTGCTGCAGGTCGAAATTAGATCACCCACACCAGATAAGCCCATGAAAGTTTCAGGGTTACAACCAAGCGCAGCTCCTAGACGAATCATTTCAGCTAGCCCACGTGTGATAAGAGCCGATGTAGCATTGTAACCAAACCCTAAACCACGAGAGATGCCAGAAGCAATCGCCATCGTGTTTTTAACTGTTCCAGCGAGCTCAACACCACGTAAGTCTAGGCTACGATAGCAGCGCAGGCGCTGATGGCTTAGATAGAGTTGAGCTTGACTCACATCATTATCACAATCCATAGCAATAACGCAGCAAGTAGGTAGGTCGTCCATCACTTCTTCTGCATAAGTAGGGCCAGAAAGGACTCCGACTTTGGCTTCTGGAAAGTACTCTTTGAGAATAGAGCTCATGCCAAGACCGGTAGCAAGTTCGATACCTTTAGAAGCATTGAGGATGATTTGTTTAGAAGTGAGGCTCACCTCGCTGGAGATTTTTTGAAAAATACTGCGATAATGAGCTGTAGGTACGACACTGATAATAATATCACATTGGGTAAGGCATTCATAAGAAGACTCCACGCTTAAATGATCAGGGAAGCTATAACCAGGAAGGTACTTTTTGTTTTGATTATCTTGCTTGAGGATGCTTGCTTGTTCTGCATTACGGGCTAGTAAATAGACCTGCTTGGCATTTTTGCTCACAGTAAAAGCGAGTGCTGTTCCCCAAGAGCCTGCTCCAATTATTCCAATAGTCGGTTTCATGTTATAAAAAGTACATTAATTGGGTTAATTATCAATCACTCTAATGGTTAGTGTTGACTTTTTTCTTTAATTTAATCGGTTCTTCTGTACCTGCTAAAAGTCTAACTATATTAGTTCTGTGTCTCCATACAGCAAGAAAGGCTAATATAAGAGATAAGATAAACAAAGGCTTATTCCATGTGCCATCTTCCCATCTGCCGTGTAGCCTAGCTCCAATATGAGTCATGATAGGTAGAGCAACAGCAGCTACGATACTAGCAACTGAGACATAGCGACTGATGAGCAAAGTGATCATCCAAATAACTAAGATACAAGCTATGCCGACAGGCATGAGAGCTAGGAGTACTCCAAATGAGCTTGCTATACCTTTGCCTCCTTTGAATTTGAGCCAAATAGAGTAATTGTGTCCAAGAATGGTTAATAGACCAACCACGATAGGGATGAGTTGCGCCCACCAAGCGTCAGCCTCTGTGACCATAAATGGAGGTGTAATAAGCCCCTCTGGCAAACTTAGAGGTATAGGGTCGCGACCTTCAATCACCCAGAGTTGTTTAGCAATGTATGTAGGAATCCAACCTTTAAGCCCATCTAAGAAAAAGCAGAGAAAGCCAAACTTCTTACCTAGATTGCGCCCAACATTCGTAGCTCCAATATTCTTTGAACCAAGCTCTCTGATATCAACTCCCTTAGCCTTACCTATAATTAAACCAAAAGGGGTAGAACCTATAATAAAAGCCACTATAAAGAAGCCTATAACGGCCCAAATTTCAGAAGTAGAAATATCCATAAGTGTATAGATTGATTGAGCTTAGAGCTCAATTTCTTCTAGAGTTTCTATAGTTTCATCTTTGATTTCTTCTTCTGGCTGTTCATTAGCTTTACTTTCTACTTTTTCAGTTTCAGAAAGAAATTCGATAGTCTTGTTGCTATTAATGAGGTCTGCCGCACCATCACCCTCAAAGGTTAGGTTTATTTGTGACTCCCATTTTTCACCATGAGTGTTGGCGCTGAGAGTCTTTTCAATAGACATGA
Source organism: Akkermansiaceae bacterium UBA4589 (assembly GCA_002387565.1). Classification (GTDB taxonomy): domain Bacteria; phylum Verrucomicrobiota; class Verrucomicrobiia; order Verrucomicrobiales; family Akkermansiaceae; genus UBA4581. The sequence goes on from DGJT01000039.1 coordinate 20,189, forward strand.
GGATGAGCTCAACAAGTTGCTTGAGTGTGATATCAATATCTTGAATGGCTTCCTTAGATGGCATGATGAGTTTTATATTTAACGCATCATTTTCATCAATATTAGCTTCTATTTCTACACCGCATAAAGCAATGAGGTTAGCCTCACTGACTTGGTAGAGAGCAGGCTGATTGGTATCAATGGCAAAGGGAATAGCCACCGCCTCAATAAGAGCTTCTGGCATTCTGCCACTAATGGCAATAGGGCGCTCCATCACGGCTACAGGTAGCGGTTCTCCATCTTGCTGCAAGTTGCTAGCTGTGCCAGTATCAAGTAGAGTTAACGGGCTAAACACACGAGCGAGCTCAATAGTGCTAGCTGAACAAAAACAACCAAAAGCGAATAAGTAAATAAAAGGTTTTAACATCATTATTTAGAATAATAGTATACAGTAAAATCAGAAAAGTCTTCTACTAATTTTTTATGCGGGAAATAAGACTCAAATTCAGGGAATTGAGTGTCACCAGGATAATTCTCTTCTACCAATGAAACATAGAGCCCGTCAAGCTGTTCGAGTAGATTTGTGTAGATTTGTGCCCCTCCAATAATGAAGATAGGTTTTGACGCATCTAAATCAAGAGCACCTAGCTCATCTAAACTAGTGATAGTGACACTGTTTTCGTCACCCACCCAGTGAGCGTCACGAGTGAGAACAATATTGGTTCTTTTAGGTAGAGACTTACCGATGGAGTCAAAAGTTTTACGCCCCATGAGGATAGGGTGGTTGAGCGTGGTTTGCTTAAAGAAAGCTAAGTCTTCTGGCAAATGCCATGGTAATCCACCATCTAGACCGATAATTCGCTCAGAAGTCATGGCAACAATACCAATAAGAGGGGGTAGATTTTGCATAATAGAGCAGGATTGGATTACTAATTTAGTTACAAGTACACACTAGGAAAGCCAGATGAAATCGTCAAGCATGTTCGTGCAACATCCATCCGTAAATAAAAAAGCTCATCTAGCAAGGCTAAATGAGCTCTTTGAAAGTAAAATAAAAATTAACAATTAAGTTAAAAGAAATGCTTTGAGTTTTGGATGAAATTGGACTGATGAAAAAAACGGGGCAGCGGAGTGTAGAAAAAGCTACTCGAGAACCGCATTTTTTTGAATCTGTTCAATTTCGCCAAAAGACGAGCATTACTTAGTGACATCACCAAGGTTAATCATAGGAACAGCACCACCTTCGCCCATCATCACATGAGGGACAGAACCATTCCATTTTTCGATAGAGCGTAGTTTGATAACCTCTGAGTTGTTACGTAGAGCTTCACCTTCGATTTTGATAGCTTCGGCACGAGCTTTTGCTTCGGCAGTAATCTCATAAGCTCTGGCGTCAGCAAGGGCGATACGCTTCTCGGCTTCTTCGATAGCAGCGTTTTTCTCAGCTTTGGCTTGAGCAATTTTTTGCTGCTGCTCAGTTTCAAAACGACGAAGCTCAGCTTCTTGTTGGTCAGCTAATTGGTCTTGACGCTTCTTATTCTCCACACCTTCACTAATAGTACGAGGAAGTTCTACTTTTCTGATAAGTACAGCTTCAATCAAAATACCTTTACTAGAAAGAGGGGTAAGCCCCTCTCTAATACTCATTTGCATATTTTTTTGAGTTTCATCGTTATAGAATTGTTCAGCTTTAGTCACTTTTTTACCTGCTTCTCTTAATAGAGAGCGTAGAGTAGGCATAAGGTAAACAGTTTCTAATTTACCAATCTCACCTGTATCACGTGAGGCTTCAGCAGCTTGAGTTTTGTCTACTCTCCATTGTACAGTGATATCAACACTAGTAATCAACTGATCTTGCGAAGGAACACCAACATTAGTAAGAGTGATTTCACGGTTTTGACAGTTGTAGAGAGTTACTTTTTTGAGTGGGTTGATAATATGAAAACCCTCTGGGAGCTCTTTGTCATCGACCTTACCAAATAGAGAGACCACACCGACATGACCAGTTTTGATCACAGCAAAAGGTCTAAGAAAAAGTAGTAAAATAACTATTACGAAAATAATAACAGGTACAATAGGATTTATTTTTAATTGAGCGGGAGCGTTCATTATAGTTTATAAGGGTTAATCGCCAACAGACTAAATAGAGCTACTTAGAAAGCAAGTAGTTTTTACAAATCTTTAGACCTGAGTCCATGGCTGTAGATTAAACGGCTTTACTCTTGATTTATGTTTGAGTTTTTTTATGATTCCAGCATGGATTTAACACAAAGCGCTTACGGTACATGGAGTGGGGGTCGATTTATGCATTTTGGCAAGACTCTTAGCGAAGAAGAATTTATCAGCAATCTACGTGGTGCTTACGACAAAGGTGTGCGTACCTTCGTTACTGCCGACGTTTATGGGACTAGACGTGCGGATCAACTATTTGGCCGTGCTTTCGAAGGTATACCCCGTGATAGTTATGCCTTAGTCGGCATGATTGGGCATGATTTTATCAATGGTGAGCGCCAGGGCAGTAAGGGTTACCCTAGGTTTACTGACCCAACTCTAAGAGAGAGCAAGGATTACAGCTCATTTTTAGAAGAATCCACCCACAGCTCACTTAAAGACTGTCAGACGGACTATTTTGACCTGCTCATGATCCACAACCCAGACGAGATTGGGTATATCTCAGAAGTGGTCTGGTCAGGCATGGATAAACTCAAGCAAGCAGGGCTGACTCAAAAAATCGGCATCGCCCCAGGACCTGCTAACGGATTTGTCTTAGACATGATTCATGTCATCGAAACCTTTGGTGAAATCATCGATTGGTCAATGCTCATCCTCAACCCATTTGAACCATGGCCAGCAGGACTCATTCTTCCTACAGCTGAGAAGCACAACGTCGACGTCATCACTCGCGTAGTTGATTACGGTGGGCTGTTCCACGGACAGCTCAAAACAGGTTACAAATTCAAGCCAGGTGACCACCGCTCATTTAGACCAGAAGGCTGGATTGACGCAGGCGTAGAAAAACTAGCCAAGCTTCAACCCATCTTGGACAAGCATGGAATCACACCATTGCAACTCAGTTGTCTTTGGAATCTCTCTCAGCCAGCGGTTAAGTCAGTTATCCCTACCTACACCCAAGAAGAGTACGAAGGAGCTAAACCTATCTTAGAGCAAGTTGCAGAAACTATCGGTATGCCAGACATCACTTTTGACGCTGACGATCTAGCTCTCATTCATAAGTTAGGTGACAACACAGGCTGCATGAAACTCAAAGGAGCTAGCCAACGCCACGAAAGTAGCGAACGCCCAGACGAAT
>DGJT01000011.1 GCA_002387565.1 Akkermansiaceae bacterium UBA4589
GGCAAACACAGAAACTGGTGCATGCCCCTTGAGTAAAAGGTGCCTAAAGTAAGCGTCGCTAATGCTCGATTTATCATGACTGTTTTTATCATGAGAGTGAGCCTCTACCGCAGTGGTTGACTCAGGTGCAGGGTTTGTTGATTCAGACATAATAGGATATTAGCATTATTCAAATAAAGAGGGAAATATAATCCTTAGAATAAACGTGCTTCAGATAATAAAGTGTCTAAATAGTTTTTATCTTGTACTGTTATTATTTTTACAAAAAGTATGATTTTTTCCTTGCGTGATTTAAGGATAGCAGTTATTTCTCTCCCACGCATTTTTTGCGGGTGTAGCTCAGTGGTAGAGCGCGACCTTGCCAAGGTCGATGTCGAGAGTTCGAATCTCTTCACCCGCTCCATTTTTTTAATTATTTTAATTGAAATTATGGTGCAAAATTATCTGCGGGTGTAGCTCAGTGGTAGAGCGCGACCTTGCCAAGGTCGATGTCGAGAGTTCGAATCTCTTCACCCGCTCCATCTTTTTTAGATAAATAAGAAAGATAAAAAAGCTATAGTATTTATTAATTTTCCGTGCTTTTCGTGTGTTCTGTGGTTAGTTTCTCTGTGTATGAAAATTTCCTCGCGTTTGCTGCCGTTTGCGGTGTTGTTAGTATCCATGTTGTGGGGGAGTGCCTTTCCTGCGATTAAGGGGATTTACGCACAGTGGGAGATGTTGGGCGTGGAGCAGACCATGGAAAATCGTTTGTTGCTAGCTGGTTTAAGGTTTGCTGTAGCTGGTTTAATCCTGTTGTTTTTAGCCAAACAACCGCTCAAGGATTTTAAAGCGGCACCTAAATGGCATCTGCTAGGCTTTGCTCTGGGGCAAACCTACTTTCAATATATTTTGTTCTATACGGGGCTTTCTGTGTCTAGTGCTGTCCTAGGTGGTTTATTGACAGGGTTAGGTAGTATTTGGTGGTTGTTATTAGCGCCATTGATGCTCAAGACTCCTTGGCCGACCTTAAAGCAATGGGTCTTGATTAGCTTAGCTTTTATCGGCGTTATTATAGCGGTTTATCGCCCAGGGGCAGGGAGTGGTAATCCTGTAATGGGTGCTACTTTGTTTGCTGGTTGTACACTTAGTGGGGCTTTAGGGTTAATCATCCTCAATAAAGTGCTCAAAACAATGGGAGCGAAATCTGCAACAGGTTGGGGCTTGCTCATTGGTGGGGTTTTACTAACTCTGACTGGTTTTCAGGCTTGGGGCGATTTAGCTCAATTATTCCCACCTAAGGTGATTGGTTATTCTATTTACCTCGTGATGGTATCTGCAGTGGGATTTAGCGTATGGAATTATCTAACTAGCTTGTTTTCAGTTAATTTATTAGCTGGCTATAGGTTTTTTATCCCTGTTTGTGCTGTGGTGCTCTCTACCTTATTAGTAGAAGGGGAAAGTCCTGGGGTGGGTATTTGGCTTGGTGGGAGTTTAGTTGTTATCTCGCTGATTATTTTGCATAGAGAGCAACATTCAGCTGATAAGTGAAAGAAGGCTAAAAATATCAAAGCTTGATATTTAGTCATTTCTTGATAGTTTGCCACTGGTTGAGAACTCAAAAATAATAATTTTAATGAACGTAGCTAAAGTAGTTGAAGAACAAGTGTTTCAGGGACAAGGAGTGTCTCCTGGAATTGCCTTTGCCTACCTGCGTGCTGTTGAAGATGAAACCTGGGAGAGACCGAGCCTCTATAGAATTAGTGAGCAAGAAGTCGCCTCTGAACAGCGTCGCTTTAAAAAGGCTATTGAGCGTACAATCACCGAGCTAGAACAAGTTACTGAAGAATTAGCTGATTTTTCAGGTCAAGAAGAGTCGGCAATCTTTGAGGTACACAAATTGCTCTTAGAGGATACTAAGCTCATTAATCAAGTTATTACGGGTATTGAAGACAGACAGCAGAATGCTGAGTATGTTTTCTATGCTGTGGTTCACAACTATACCGAAGCGTTTAAAAAGACGAACGATAAGTTTCTTCAAGATAAAGCTGCCGACATGGTGGATATTGGCACACGTGTGTTGAAAAACTTCACACCTGATAAATCACCACATGAACATTTAGATGAAGAGGGTGATGATATTATACTGGTGGCTTATGATTTGACGCCTTCACAAGCTATTCTGATTCAAAACTACCCCATTAAGGCTTTTGTCGCTGAGCAAGGTAGTGGTACTTCACATGCTGCTATTCTGGCTAAAACCTTTGATATTCCTTTTGTTGTGGGTATTGATAATGTGCAGACTCATTTTACATCTTTGAGTTTTGCGATTGTGGATGGGGATAGTGGTAAGGTGATTGTCAATCCAACACAAGAGACCATCGCTACTTACAAGGCGCTGCAAAAAAACAAAGATAAAGCACGTGCTAAACTGCAAAAAATCAAAGATAAAAAGAGCCAAACCAAGGATGGTGTAGAGCTTGTTTTGTCAGCCAATATTGAATTTGAGGAAGATATTGAACACGTCCTTAATTCTGGTGCTCAAGGTGTAGGGCTCTTGCGTAGTGAGTTTTTCTTGTTACAGAATCAACGTGTGATTCCTAATGAGGAAAAGCAATTGAGTTTCTATGCGGGTCTAGCTGAGCAGTTAACTCCTGAAACTATTACGATTAGAACGCTTGATGCTGGAGGTGATAAATTACCTGCTGTGGCTAATTTAAAATCAGAAGCTAATCCATTCCTTGGATGGCGTGGGATTCGTGTATCTCTAGATCATCAAGATTTGTTTAAGCAGCAGGTTAAAGCTATTTTAAGAACGAGTTTAACAGGACGAGTTAAGATGATGTTCCCACTTATTTCTCATTGGGAGCAGCTCATGGACTGCAAGCAAATTGTTGAGCAGTGTAAGCAGGAGCTTAAAAATGAGGGCATAGAACTGCCTTATGAAGTACCTATAGGTATGATGGTTGAGGTGCCATCTGCAGTCATGATGATTGAAGAAATGGCAAATGAGGTCGATTTCTTCTCCATTGGGAGTAATGATTTGATTCAATACACCACGGCTGTAGATAGAGGTAACTCTAAAGTAGCTCATCTCTATCAATCAGCTCATCCAGCTATTTTGCGAATGATAGATAAGACGGTCAAAGCTGGTATCCAATCAGGCATACCTACGAGTATGTGTGGTGAGATGGCTGGTAATCTTAATTTATTGCCTTTAGTGTTAGGTTTAGGAGTGGATGAATTATCCGTAAGCCCTAATACAATTCTCAAAGTAAAAGCCGCTATTGCCTCATTAGATATGCAAGATTGCAAAAACCTAGTGAAGCAAGCTCTCACTATGCACGACGGCACGAGCATTTATGAAATGAGTAACAAAATGGCAACCGCTAGTTATCCTAAGTGGCTCTTAGTTTAAGGAAACTGTTGTCAGTCCTTTAAACCAGAGCTGCCTTTAGCTCCTTTACGGCTATTTTTACTTTACGTTTTTTGTTTTTACCTTTTTACTTCGATTATGGATCCATTAATCACATTACTTCGTTCTAATGCGGGTTATTCTCATGAACAGCTTGCTGAATACTTATCACTCACTCCTCAAGAAGTAGCCGCTAAAATTAAGCAGCTTGAGGAGCAAGGTGTTATCTTGGGGCATGCCTGTGTGATTAATCCTGAAAAGCTGTCAAAAGAGCATGCGCGTGCTTACATCGAGGTTAAAGTGACGCCTGAACGTGGAGGTGGATTCGATAGAGTTGGTGAGAGAATTGCTAGATTTGATCAAGTCAGAAGCTGCATGGTGCTCGCTGGAGCCTACGATTTATTAGTCGTGGTCGAAGGCTCTCATATTCGTGATATCGCTCAATTTGTCACTGAAAAACTCAGCACTTTAGACGGAGTTATTTCTACAGCTACTCATTTTCACCTCAAAAGTTACAAAGAAGCAGGCATTAAGTTTTCTTCTGAGCCTGCTCTTGAGAGAATGTCTGTTAGTCCATAAAAATATTAGTGATGGACTATCAATCTAAATTAAACCAAGAGGTGGTTTCTCTACCTAAATCTGGGATTCGCGAATTTTTTGAATTGGTGAATAATAGCTCAGATATTATTTCATTAGGTGTTGGTGAACCTGATTGCCCTGCACCTTGGGATGTGCGTGAAGCAGCTATTTATTCACTAGAGAGAGGGGAGACGAGTTATACTTCTAACCTCGGTTTGCTAGAGCTACGTAAAGCAATCAGTCACTATGTAGAGGAAGAGGCTGATATTGCCTACCGTGCAGAAGATGAAATTATTATTACAGTAGGTGTTTCTGAAGCTTTTGATTTGGCTCTACGTGCTTTGGTGAATGAAGGTGACGAGGTGATCTACCATGAGCCGTGTTATGTATCATATAGTCCTAGTATTGTGATGGCCAAGGGTGTTCCTGTCGGCATTCAAACCAAGATTGAAGATGAGTTTGAACTCACTCCAGAGGCTCTAGAGGCTGTCATCACTCCTAAGAGTAAGATTCTCATTCTCAATTTCCCTACTAATCCTACTGGTGCGGTGCTTTCAAAGGAGAGTCTCGAAGGTATTGCTAAATTAGCTATTAAGCATGATTTAATTGTATTTACTGATGAAATCTATCGTGAGCTCTATTACTCAGAGGAACAGGCTGATGGCTCTATTGAACCATTGCTATCGATTGCTTCGCTAGAGGACATGAAGGAACGCACTATCTTTTTACATGGCTTTTCTAAAGCTTTTGCGATGACTGGCTTCCGTCTTGGTTTTGCTTGTGCTCCAGCCCCTATTACTGATGCGATGATGAAAATCCATCAATACAGTATGCTGTGTGCTCCTATCATGAGCCAAAGAGCAGCTATCGAGGCGCTTAAAGGTGGTCGTAAGCTCATTGCGCCTATGAAACAACGTTATAGCTCGCGCCGTAACTTTATGGTGCAGGCTTTTCATGATATGGGATTGGAATGTGTCTTGCCTGAGGGTGCTTTCTATGCGTTTCCTAAAGTAAGTTCAACAGGGTTAACTGGCAAAGAGTTTGCCTTGAAATTTTTAGAAGAATATCGAGTCGCTGTAGTTCCAGGTGAGGCTTTTGGTGAAGCTGGTCAGGATTACATCCGTTGTTGTTATGCAGAAAGCATGGATGTCATTAAAGAGGCCTTAGACAGGATGAAGCAATTTGTAGAAAAACTACACTCATAATCAAAAATAATGGCTAAGAAAAAACGTAATTATAAAGTCATTCTTTTTGATTTTGATGGAACCCTTGCTGATACTATTGAATTAGTACGTATGGTTTCCAATGAATTAGCTGAAATTTATCACTTTAAAAAGGTAGAGCCAGAAGAAGTCAGTGTACTTAAAAACTTAGACCTCAAAGGGTTCACCAAGTATTTAGGTATCAAAAACCGTTATTTACCTATTATCTTAACTAAAGGGCAGTTACTGTTTAGGCGTCATTTGGCTGATATAGAACTCTTTGCTCATATGCGAGAAGTGTTAAGTGAATTGAAAAGCAAAGGCTTTCAATTAGGAATTTTGACATCTAATGATGGGCATAACGTGAGTCACTTTTTAGAGCAGAATAATTTAAAGGAAAATTTTGATTTCATTTATGCTGGCGCTAAATTGGGCGGTAAAGCTCACCATTTGAGAAAGATTTGCAAACGCCATAAACTCAAGCGCAAAGAATTACTCTATGTAGGAGACGAAATCAGAGATGTTAAAGCATCGCATCGTGCTCGTGTCGATATTGCTGCCGTGAGCTGGGGCTTTAATACGCAAGAAAAACTAGAAAAATTAAAACCTAAATTTTTACTTACAGAACCTCAACAGTTATTAGAAGCATTAAGCTAAAGAATTAAACACACAGACCACAAATTCCCATATACACACCTTTTATAGATATGCAAAAATTTTTATGCTTAGATGGAGGAGGTATACGCGGCTACTTAACCGCCTGTATTTTAGAAAAAATACAACACAAGTTACCTAATCCTAATAATAAAGATTTAACCAAAGAAAATAATTTGGTTGATTACTTTGATGTGATTACAGGTACTTCAACAGGAAGTATCTTGGCCGCTGCTATTAGTTGTAATCGTTCTATTTCTGAAGTTAAAAGCCTTTATGAGAAAGAAGGGCATGAATTCTTTCCACATAATGATGCTCAACTAGGAGATAAATTTGGAGTCAAAGAAGTGATTCAAGGCAAGGTTAAGCACGCCAACTCAGGGTTAGAGAATGTGCTCAAGCGTCAATTTTCTCATGCCGATGGCTCGCTCATCAAAATGAAAGACTTACAAAAGAAGACGCTGATTCAGAGTTATAATAATACAGCCAAAAAGGGCATTATTTTTGATTCCACTTCTCAAGACGAGAGTATGGCTAATTTAGAATTGTGGCAGGTAGTCAAGTCGTCTTGCTCTGCGCCTGGGTATTTTGACCCTCATCAATTAGAGTATGCGGGAGTTGCCAGTGAAATGATAGATGGCGGAGTTTTTGCTAATAATCCTACTTTGGTAGGCATAGCAAAATCACTTTTTAAAGATACTGTGATTCACTGCTTATCTGTGGGAACCAGTGAAAAGAATATGCATAAAGAGGGGGTGAAGCGTTTTAAAAGCTCCTCTGGCTTATGGTCTTTAGGTATGGATATATTTGCTAATACCATGAGTCGTATTCCTCATCATACGGCACAGTTTCTTATGTGGCTGTTTGCTAAAAAGAAATCTACCTATCTTAGATTTCAAATTGTGACAGATGAGTCTATGGATATTGATGACGCATCTCCAGCAGCATTTGCCAAAATGAGGCAGATTGCAGATGAGTATTTAAGAAATTTTGTTTCTAATAAAAAACTTCACAAACAACATAAAATACACGGCTTCCTCTATAGTCAAAATATGAGGATACTTAAACGTTGGGATCGCGAAGATTAGAACTTACGCACAGTAAAAAAAGCCAACAAAACTAGGATAAGTAGATAAAAAGTCTTGGTTTTATCGTTGATAACCTTTAGAAACTTTCAACCATTTTTATCCCTTTATTTTATCATAATGAAAACACATAAAAACACTGTTTTAATGAGCTTATTATTGAGTACAGTTATGTGCTTTCAAGCTGCTTTCGCTGAATTTCAAATTAATCGCGTAGTAGCTATCGTTAATGGTAAAATCATCACTCAAAGTGAATTAGAGATGATTATGCTTCCTCAGGTACGTATTCTTTTCCAAAAATACCCTAACCAAGGTTCTCAATTTCAAGAAGAGTTTAAAGAGATACAAAAACAAACTTTAGAAGTCTTAATCGAGGAAAAACTGATTTTAGATGAGTTTGATAATTTAGGTGGTCAAATTCCTGAAATAGCGATCAAAAATGCAATTAGTGATGAAATCGAGGATATTTACAAAGGTGATGAGAGTCAGTTTTATGCCAAGCTAAAAGACAGTAAATTAACCTTAGAAAGCTACGAAAAAATCATTTACAAACGTATTGCTGTTCAAGCTCTCAAGTCACAACAGATGAACAAAATTTCACCACTCACTCCTGATGAATTGAGTGCTGAGTATCGTTTACTTAAATCAGAGCTTAGAGATGTAGCAGAGGATCAGGCTCAATTTGATAAAATCTATATACCAAAGCCCAATCAATATAACCCGAACTTATCAGCCCAAGCTCAACAACAAAAAGCTCAAGAGGTGATAGACAAACTTGAGCAAGGAGAAAATTTTGCTAGCTTGGCTAAGGAGTACTCTCAAGACAGTTATGCTAGTGCTGGAGGTAAATCACCTATGGTAAAGCGTAAGGATTTATCAAGAGAGTTTGGAGAACTTATATTTGATAATCCTCTCAACACAGTTATAGGACCTCTAGAAGACAAATTAGGCTATACGTTTATTAAGATTAACGAGCGCAAGTTAGCTCCACCTATGAGCTTAAATGAGGCTAAACCTATTTTAGAGAAACAAATCTCGATTAAAAAACGTAATTCATTTTTGCAAGATTGGCTCAAACAATTACGTGAAAAAGCTGATATTAATATTAAGCTATAACCTTAGCTCATTAGCTTATGTCGATAAAAATAGGCATCACAATTGGTGATCCAGCAGGCATTGGGCCAGAAATCATAACTAAAGCTCTCCAGTCAGAGGCTATTCCTGATGCGGAGTATATCATATATGGTTCAGCTCAAGGCGTAGAACTAGGAAAACCCAGTGCCACCAGTGCTGAAATTGCTCTAACAGCACTCGAAGAGGGTGCTGCAGCCTTAAAAAGTGGGGCTATTGCAGGCTTAGTTACAGCTCCTATTTGTAAGAAAAACCTCCAGCAAATTGGTTTTGACTTTCCTGGTCAAACAGAATTTATAGCTCAAAGGCTAAGTGTGAATGACGAGCCTTATTCAGTGGCTATGTGCATGACAGGGCAGCACCTCACTGTAGGATTAGTGACCATTCATGAAGCGGTGGCAAATGTAGCTTCATTGCTCACTCAAGATGAAATTGAGCGTACAGGCAGTTTACTAACTGAATTTTGCCTCAAGAAGGGGATATCTCAACCTCGTATCGCGGTGTTAGGTTTGAATCCTCATGCAGGAGAGCAAGGCTTATTTGGCATTGAAGAGCAAACTACCATTACTCCAGCTATAGTAAATTTAACTCAGAAATTTCCTCAAGCAACTATTTCTGGACCGCATAGCGCTGACACCTTATTTCATCAAGCTTATAGTGGGCAATATGACGCGGTTCTTTGTATGTACCATGATCAAGGTTTGATTCCTTTTAAGCTCGTTGATTTTGAAGAAGGTGTTAACGTCACTTTAGGATTACCCAGTCCTCGAACCAGTCCTGATCATGGGACAGCCTTTGATATAGCTGGCAAAGACATAGCTAACCCAAGCTCAATGATAGCTGCTATTAAATTGGCCTTTGATTTAGCTTAATAACTGCTATTTTAGAAAGGATATGCTAGAAAATGCATCAACAAGATGGTTTGATAGACTTTAAATAGCACTTGTTAACGCTAATTAACACAGGATGCACCAATTACACATACCTATTAAATGGAGAAACACTAAGCTTTGTAGTTTAGTTATAGCTAAGTGTTTATTGGGTATGGCTTTTATACTATGGCTGTGGTTGGTATTTGTGGGTGTTCCTGAGCCTTTAATTGATAGATTTAAAAAACAAGCAGAACAGAAGTTTAAAGCTAACATAGAAATTGGTAGCCTAAAGCTTCATTACCATTTAGGGGGATGGCACGCAGACGATGTACATCTCAGCTTACCTCTGCCTTACAAAGATGATTTAACTCTCGAGGTTTCTCTTGAAACCATTAGCTGGAAAGGTCGTTGGTTATCTAGAGAAGACTTTACTCAACGAGCTCGTTTAAAGCTAGGCAAAGCAAATATAAAGCTCACTGAAAGTAAGGATAAGGACAAAAACTGGCAATTAGCTAAACAGTTAGATTTAATTCTTATATGGGATATCGCTCAAGATGAGTTCCAGCTAGATTTACAAGCAGGAAAGGTTTTAGATATTAATTGTCGCCATATTATTATTAATGGTGGATTGAAAGAGCTCTTAAAAGACAACTCAGAAACAGCGGTAATGAGCGCTAATGCCCAATCTACTTTAAAGCCAAATACTATAAAAAAGCAGGATAAAAGTTTAATTGAGCTTCTTTCTCTTTATGAGCTTTATTTTAAAAAGTGGCAACTCGCTCAAAAAGAAATTTCCCTACAAGGAAGCTTAGAGTTATTATCATTCAAAGAAGCCAAGTTCAAAACTCAGGGCATACTGTTTGCTCAAGATTGGCTTATGAATAATGAATCTTTATTTAGTAAAGGTTATTGCCAATTTAGCGGCAATGAAACTTCTTTCATTATTGAAGAAATCTCGATTCAACAAAATTCAAAGGAATTACAAGCTCAAGCTGAACTTGATTTAGTAAATAAAAAAATTAATCTGCAAATAAAAAGTGATTTAGGTATTTCTAGTTATATTGATGATTTCTTTGCTGACAAATCTCCTTGGAATATTAAGGGTATTCAACAAGAGAACTTAGAGATTCAAGCTGATGCGAGTTGGGAAGATATATCTCAACTCATGCCTAGTCACTATACAGTCAAGGGCAGTGTATCTCTAGAAAACGGTTACCTAGATGACCTTCCTTTTAACTCATTAACCACTCAATTTCACTTCAAAGACAATCAAGGGATTTTACAAGATTTAACCTTAGTGGCTCAAGATGAAAAAGGTGTACTCACTTATTTAATAGGGCCAGAACAAGCTCAATATAAACTCGAATCATCGTTAAACTTTGCCTGGAGCCAATTACTATTAAAACCATTTAGTTTTAAACATTATTTAGATGCTTTTGCAGACACCAAAGCATCTAAAGTACAATTAACTGCCGAAGGATCTCGTTATCTACAAAAAAATATTTGGCAGACTCAAATGGATTTCAAAGCTAAAAATATTGAGTATTTGGATTTGAAATTATCAGAGCTAAAATCATCTATGGTATTTTCGCAAGATGAAGCACTTTATAATGAGGTGCTTTTAGCCGTAAGTCCTAGTGATGAACAAGCATCACAACCATATATGGAAAAAACTTGGCATCAATTTTGTAAAATAGATCAAGTCTCTCTGGATAGAAATACTCACATGTATCATATAAAAGGGCTCGAAGGGCAGATATTTCCGCGCTTGCTGATTAGTGCTCTCACTCAGTCACCAGCGGATTACCTCGATGATTATCAATTTAATAAACCTCCTTATATTCAATTTAATGGCCTTTTAGGTGTTGATGCTAAGAGTGATTGGTTAGCTCAAATTACACACGACCAAGAAGCTCAGATTCAGTTTGGCTCTATGGTCTTACCTATAGAGCAATTAAAGGTCAATATCTCACGCAAACAACAAGAATTAAAAGTATTCGATTTAGAAGCCAAACTTTGGGAAGGGGATGTGACAGGCACGGCCAAGGTGCATTTACCTGACTACAGCAAGCAAGTGAATGATTTATCATGGAGAGCCAATCTCAAAGCTCAAAATGTCACAGCCGCTAGTTTAAATGAGTATTTTAATTTTACCACCGCAGCTACAGGAGAAGGTTTGATTAATGCTAACCTGCAGCTGTATAATACCAGTGAGAAAAGTGAGTCATTGTTAGGCAATGGCTATATTGAATACAAAGAAGGCTCTTTATTTGCAGTCCCTATATTTGGACCTATTTCAACTATCTTATCTAAAATGACAGGGAGTAAAAATATGGGCTACCAACAATCAACACGATCTAATGCCTCGCTAAGTATAGTCAATAATCGTATCTATGTTCAAAGATTAGATCTGCGTACCAATTCTTTTAAATTTCAAGGAGATGGTATTATAGAGTTAGAAAGCCCTTACCAGTCTGAAATTGTGATTTCAACAGAGACGCGAGGATTGCTCAATATACTCAAATACCCTTTAACACCACTTACCAAGTTTCTTACCTTTAAAGGTAGTGGTGCTTTAAAAGAAATTAAATGGGGAATTTCTCCGCTCAATAATACAAGTTATGCTATAGAGTCTCCACTACTGCCAAGTATGCAAGAGTTCACTCAACAAAATCAAAAAACACTTAACAAAACCTCAGCTTATGAAACAACAATCTCCAACTAAAATACTTATCCTAGGAGCTTCTGGGCTCATTGGTAGTTCTTTAATCAAAAAATTTACCGACATGGGGCAGTCTGTTGTCGCTGTTTCCCGCAGTTATCAATCCCAAACAAGTAATGCCCAACTGACATGGATTGATTTAACTCCTGCGAGCCTTGAGCAAGCTCTCAATCAAGGAATAGATGTGGTGATTAATTTAGCTGGTGAGACCATCACCCAAGCCTGGACTAAAGAAAACTGGCAGAGATTCGAAACTAGTCGTATTGATCTCACGCAAATGTTGGTCACCGCTATTGAGAAAACTCCAGCAGAGATGAGACCTAAACAACTTATCAATGCTTCTGCGATTGGCTATTACGGTGATACAGGGCAAAAAATAACTACAGAAAGTGCAAAGCCAGCCACTAATAATCCTCTAGCTCAATTATGTGTCGATTGGGAGCAAGCAGCTCTACGAGCTGAATCATTAGGGCTTAAAGTGGCGGTCATACGTATTGGCTTAGTACTCGGTAAAGAAGCTAGAGCATGGAAAATGCTCAAGCAAGTCTTTAAGCTAGGTATAGGCGGGCGACTTGGCAGTGGGAAGCAAATTATGGCTTGGATACATCTCGATGATGTCACTGACTCTATTTTACATATCATAGATAATGAGCTAGCCGGTGCTTATAACTTTGTGAGTCCACAAGCAGTGAGCAATCAAGAGTTTACTGAAGTTCTGGCAGCGGCAGTCAACCGTTGGGTGTTTTTGCCCGTACCTGAGTTCGCACTTAAGCTTAAATACCAAGGGTTTGAACAAGTATTATTGAAGTCGCAGAATATCATACCTCAAGCGCTCATAGATTCAGGCTATGAATTTAAGCATACAGATTTAAAAATTGCTTTTGAGAGTTTGCTAGATTAAAACTTCATTATGAAAAAGCTCCATTTCTATTTACTTTCGTTGTTATTCACTCCAATAGCCATAGCAGCAGAAGCAGTATCAGAGAAGAAACTCACCATTGATGAGCGCATTAATGAGGCTTTTGCTCCTATTGTAGAGAAAATATTTGAGGTGCTTTTTTACCCTGTTCAGATTGGAGAAGCCCAAGCTCCTATCATTTTACTATGGTTAGCAGCTGCGGGTATCTTTTTTACTCTATGGTTTAAATTTATCAATTTACGCATCTTCAAGCTCGCGTTTAATACCTTACGCGGTAAATACAGTGAGGAGGATGCAACAGGGGAGATCTCTCATTTTCAGGCGTTAACCTCTGCACTCGCAGCCACGGTTGGGTTGGGAAACATTGCAGGTGTTGCTATTGCTATAGGTAAGGGTGGACCAGGTGCTGCTTTTTGGATGGTTTTAGCTGGATTCTTAGGTATGACTACCAAATTTGCAGAATGTACTCTAGGTGTCAAATACCGTAGTGTACAAGCTGATGGGACAATTGTAGGAGGTCCTATGTTTTATATTAAAGAAGCCTTCAATCGGATAAAAGTAGGTTGGTTGGGTAGTGTGTTTGCCTTTATTTTTGCGGTATTTTGTATTGGAGCTACTTTTGGTGCGGGTAATATGTTTCAGGCTAATCAAGCCTCTTCTCAGATTGCTCACTTGCTCAAGCTACCTGTAGGTAGTGGTTGGGTTTTAGGTCTTATTTTTGCCGTATTAGTGGGGTTAGTGATTATTGGCGGTATTTCTCGAATTGCTAAAGTTACAAGTAAATTAGTGCCTTTAATGTGTGCGATTTATCTGCTCATGGGAATTGTTGTTCTTATCGCTCATGCTAGTGAATTAGGCTCCGCTATTGGCATTATTTTTGAACAGGCCTTTAATCCTAATGCTGTCGTAGGCGGTGTGTTGGGAGTTTTGCTTATCGGGTTACAACGTGCTTCATTCTCTAATGAAGCCGGTATAGGTTCCGCCCCTATTGCCCATGCTGCTGTTAAGACTAACCATCCAGCAAGTGAGGGAGTTGTCGCTGCTATGGGGCCATTTATTGATACCATTATTGTATGTTCAATGACGGCCTTGGTTGTTGTGGTTACTGGTGCTTACCAAATTGCTGGCGTCGATGGTGTCACTATGACATCTAAGGCTGTTAGCAGTGTTAGTGGTAGCTTTGAGGTTATTTTAGGAGTAGCTGTAGTCTTATTTGCTATATCAACGATGATTTCATGGTCTTATTATGGACAGCAGTCATGGCGCTATATCTTTGGTTGCAATCAGAGTGCAGAGTACACCTATAAAATACTTTTTTGCTTATTCATTATTATTGGTTCTGCTATGAAAATAGGCTCTGTACTCGATTTCTCAGATGCTATGCTATTTGGTATGTCTATACCTAACATTATTGCCGTAGTTATCCTTGTCCCTGTGGTTAGTCTTGAGTTCAAAAAATACTTAGCTTACACCAAAGAAAAGGATGCTAAATAATAGAGGTCAGTTAACTATTTTTGCATGTGGTATTGCCCTGTTTTTTTCTGGGTGCAGTGAGTCTCAATCGCAGAAAAAAGAATCTTATTTAGATGAGGCAACCACCACAAGTATAGATGCTGCCTCAGCATTTCTTAGAGAAGACGTTAATTATGTAGGAGTTGATACTTGTAAACAGTGTCATTCTCAAGAGTTCGAAGACTGGCAGAACTCACATCATGATCAAGCAATGAAAGTAGCTGATGCTACGACCGTCCTTGGCGATTTTACTCATAACAATCGTTTTGAGCATGCTGGCGTTCAATCCGTCTTTAATTTGAAGGATAATAAATATTGGGTAACCATCACGGAACCAAATTCCACTCCGCAAACTCATGAAATTCTCTATACTTTTGGAGTTGAACCATTGCAACAGTATTTAGTCCAAACTGATGGTGGTAAATTACAAGCCTTAACCATCTGCTGGGATAGCCGCCCAAAAGAAGAGGGTGGGCAACGTTGGTATCACTTGTACCCTGACATCCATCAAGCTCAAGACCCTATGCTGCATTGGCAGGGTGCCTTTTTTAATTGGAACCGCCAGTGTGCAGACTGCCATAGCACAGGTTTAAAGCGTGATTATAATGATAGTCTTAAAGAGTATCACACAACTTTCACCGAAATCAATGTTTCTTGTGAGGCCTGTCATGGTGCTGGAGCTGAACACGTCAATTGGGCTAAATCAGTAGGTAATCAGAATTACAGCAAAGATGAATTTAAAAATCTCACAGCCAAAGATATGGGGCTCAATGTTGATTTTTCAGCTAATGAGAAAGGGTTTTGGACTGTAGATCCAGAAACGAAAAAGCCAAAACGCTCAGAACCTCTTGTCAACTACGCTGAAACCCAAACTTGCGCGGCTTGCCACTCACGTCGTGGAGCACTTGAGGATACGGGGGATATGACCAGTAATGACAAGAGCGGTTATCATGATAAATTTGAATTAAGCTTATTGCAGGAAGGTCTCTACCATGATGATGGGCAAATTCTTGATGAAGTCTATGTTTATGGCTCATTTATCCAAAGCAAAATGCACCACAAAGGAGTCCGCTGTACTGATTGCCATAACCCACACAGCAACCAACTCAAATTACCAGTTACTCAAGTCTGTTTCCAATGTCATGCGCCCAATGAGTACAACACACCTAAGCATCACCAACATGCCTCAGAGGTCAACTGTGTGGACTGTCACATGCCAGAAAGGCATTACATGGTCGTGGACGGCAGAAGAGACCATAGCTTTAGGATTCCTCGCCCTGACTTAACTGTCAAATACCAGACTCCTAATGCTTGCCAAACTTGTCACAACCAAGAGAGTGACCATGCTTTGTCAGATGAACAACTCAGCGAAAAATTCCATGATTGGACAGGAGGTAAGTATAAAGGTGAGAACCTTTTGAACCTCATTCAACAAAAAGACAGAAAACTCCACTTTTCCGAATTACTAGCTCCAGCAAAAACTAATCCAGAGCAGTCACCCCAGGCACTCATTGCCTTGATTCAAGATACTTCTCAACCTGCTATCGCTAGAGCTACAGCATTGAATAACTGGGGAGGGTTGGTGCAAGCTGCTTTAGATATTAGAGTTTTACAGCCTTGTTTAGACGATGAGAGCCCTTTGGTACGTGCTGCGGCCATTGGTTCTCTAAATGCGGTTAATAGCTCTCAAGTTATCAAATTTGCAGTAGAAGGCTTAGAAGATAAGGTTAAAATCGTACGCTTGGCGGCGACTCGGTTCTTGCGTCAAGTACCACGCCAACAAATGACCAGCACAGAATGGCGCAAATTCCTCGTAGGTTTAGATGAATTTAAAGCCTTGCAAGCCATTCATCTCGATAAAGCTGCAGGGCATTTAACCCTAGCCTACAGTGCAGAACAAGCGGGACAATTAGATCAAGCGGAACAGCATTATTTAAGAGCTATCGAACTCGAGCCTTACAATTTCATTGCTTATCTCAATTTTGCTGAATTTCATTACACAAAAGGGGACTTAATTCAGAATTTGACATACCTAGAAAAAGCATTAGAAGTCGCAGAGTTAGAAGATACAAGTTACGGTGTTGCTGCAGATGCGATGGGGCGTTATCATATTCGTAACAAGGATTATACTCAAGCGATGCCTTGGCTACAATTAGCGGCGCAAAAACAACCTAATAATGCGAATGCTCAGTACTTCTACGGTGTGGCTCTAGATAGTCAGGCTACATGGAAGCAGGCAGAAGAGTACTTACTCAAGGCCATTGAGTTAGCACCTTACAATCAAACGTACAGACAAGGTTATCAAGCTTTAAAACAGCAGCAAGAGCAGAAAAACACCCCATAAATCTAAGCTCTATGAAAAAACTTAACTTGTTATTACAGTTTCTAGCTCCTTATATTTATATTATTCTTTAAGCCTCGATTTTTATCATTACTATCTAGACACAAAAAAGCCTGCTAATAAAAACATTAGCAGGCTTTTTATTTGGATAAGTAACTCAATGACTAAGCAAGGATGCTCTTGCCAGTTGAGAGTAAGTCATCACAAGCTAATTTGAGACGCTCACACAAGCCTAATTCAGCTTTTTTGAGGTAGCTACGAGGGTCGTACTGACCTTTGACTCCTACTTCGCCATCTATTTTAAGCACACCTTCGATGTTGCTACAGATATGAGTGACAATAGGGCGGGTGAAGGCATATTGTGTATCTGTATCAATATTCATTTTGATTACACCGTAATCAAGAGTCTCTCTGATTTCGCTGAGTTCAGAACCTGAACCACCGTGGAAAACCAAATCCATTTCTGCATCAGCACCATACTTTGCCATCACAGCTTCTTGACCTGCTTTGAGAATTTTAGGGTCGAGCTTAACCGCTCCTGGTTTGTAAGCTCCGTGCACATTACCAAAAGTAGCAGCAAAGATATACTGACCAAGGCCATCTAAACCTTCGTATACAGCTAACATGTCTTCTGGTGAGGTGTAGAGCTTGTCAGCTGGAAGTTCTGAATTATCAATACCATCTTCCTCTCCACCTACAACGCCAGCTTCGATTTCTAAAATAATACCAAGTTCTGCACACTTTTTAAGCCATTTTTGAGAAAGCTCTATATTTTCCTCAAGTGGTAACTCAGAGGCATCTAGCATATGTGATTGAAAGAGGGTAGTTGTAGCGCCACTGGCTAAACGCTCTCTTGACGCTTCGACGAGTGGCCCTAAAAATGAATCAGCTTTGGCTGGTTGGCAATGATCTGTATGTAACGCGATGAGTACATCGTATTTCTCAGCAAGCCTGTGTATGGCTTCAGCAAGGACAATCGCTCCAAAAGCCTCATCAGCAACGGCTGTGCCTGAGGCAAATTTAGCACCACCAGTTGACACTTGGATGATTCCGTCTGATTTTTGTTCTGCAAAGGCACGTAGTGCGCCACTTGCTGTAGTTAGTGAGGTTACATTGATAGCTGGATAAGCATAACCTTCATCTTGAGCTTTTTTAAGCATTTGAGCATATTGCTCTTTTGTTGCGATAGGCATAATAATGTGGAGCTGAATTTAAGATTAATTCTACGATTTGAGAATAATCATTGGCGCTCCCGACAGGACTCGAACCTGTAACCTACGGATTAGAAATCCGGTGCTCTATCCAATTGAGCTACGGAAGCAAACCAAGTGCGTGGACTATACCTATATTATGGAAATTGGGTCAATCTTTTTATGTTAATTTATCGTTTATCAAACAGTCTAATTATAAAAATAGCAGGGTTGCTAAAAAAGAGTTTAATAAATTCTCTTATAAGTCTGTTTTTCAATATATTTATAAAGTCTAACAATAAATGTAATGCAACATTAAATATTTATTTAATGTTGCATTACATTGGGGTTATTTAATTCTTAGCCTTATTGTATATTAAAGCACTTCAAACACTCGATTACATTGGGAATTTTAAATTAGACCTTTATACTGCCTTATTTTTTAAATAAGGCTTTAAATTAGCTGTGGCCTAATTATCTATAGCTACGGCTCGACCATCTTGATAAACGACCACCTTAATATTTTGTTTTTTAAGTTCACTCACTAGTAAAGCTTTGTTTGCAGAGAACTCTTGTTGTGGTCGTGTATATTGCCAAGTACTAATATCTATCTTTGTATTTTTGCTTTTATTCAAATTAATTTTTTCAATATCTTCATTAAACACAGTCAAGGTTAATGGAAAAATCTTATTTTCATTTTCATATGTCATTAATAAATATTTCAATTGTTTGCCATTATCAATTCTAGTTGTAAGCTCCTGATGCTTATAAAACTTTAATACATAGGGAGAAATCATGAAGCCAATGAAACAGATGAAACTTGAAATTGCGATCACGCTTACTTTAAGTGCTTTTTTCATAGGTTTATTCATATCAAACACTATTTCAGCGAGGTACCAAAAGGATAACAAGTTAATTTTAACAAAGCAGATGACATTACTCGCTGTTTATTTTATAGTGTTTTTCCCATATGATGAATATTGATTTAAGCCTTAAGCAAGAAACCAACCTGTCGCCACAGATGCAGCAGTTTTTTGCTATTTTGCAGGCCAATAATCAAGAATTAGGTCAGCTCATTGCTCAAGAGATTACTGTCAATCCTGTGCTTGAGTATCAAGCAGATAAAGCTGATACATCAACCAATACAGATGATTTTAATACTGATATTGATGGCGATGATTGGGGTGATAATGAATCAAAATTTGATACTTCTGAAGACAATTCGTTTTTAGACTGGGGCGATGTCGATGGTGAGTCTCGTGAGCAAGAAATTACTCGCCCTTCTAGCTCAAATGCTGAGCAAAGTTTTAATGACTCCTCTTTTGACTTTGCCTATAGCTCAATCTCTGCGAATCCATCTCTACAAGAGCATTTAACGCAGCAGGTTAAAACGCTTAATTTGGAGCCTGAACTCGTCGAGAATTGTAGCTACCTTATTGGTTGTCTTGATGATCGTGGTTATTTTGATGAAGATGCTGATTCTTTAGCTAAAAACATCACTCATAAAACACTTTTTGAGCCAGCTTTGGCTATTATTAGAAATCTAGATCCTGTAGGTGTTGGGGCTTTTGATTTGCAAAGTTGTCTTATTATTCAATTAGAAACATTGATTAGTACAACGGACAGTTTAACTGATAAGTCCGCTATTCAATTAGCTTATAAAATAGTCAAAAACGAGTTTGATAAGCTCTCTAAGCATCAATATGCAGCCTTGAGCCAAGCTATAGGCGCTAGTGAATCAGATTTAGAAGCGAGCTTAGCTCTGATTCGCACATTAAATCCCGCCCCTGGATTAGTTTATGAATCAAATAGCTCAACAGAGTTCTTGGTGCCTGATATTCATTTAAAATGGCAAGAAGATGGTGGATATAAATTAGAGCTAGATCAGGATTTGATATCACAATTGACGATAAATCAGCAGTATAAGCAATTAGCGCTGAGCCCTCATGAGTCCGCTGAATCTATTAAGTTTCTCAAAAGCCAGGTGCAAAATGCCAAATTTTGGATGTATGCTATCAATCAGCGCCAACAAACACTACTAACTATTGCGCAAGTCATAGTTGAGACGCAGTTACACTATTTAAAAGGCATTGGCCCTTTAGTTCCTTTGAGTATGCAAGATATCGCTTCCCAACTAGATATTCATCAAACGACTGTTTCTAGGAGTCTCGTTGCTAAGAGCCTTAAAACTGCTGATCATATATATCCGCTTAAATCTTTACTATCTAAGGCTTATCAGCTTAAAAGCGGTGAGCATATACCCTTAGACACTATTTTAGTTAAAATTAAACAGTTAATTAGTAAGGAAAGCCCCCTTTCTCCTGTTTCTGACAAAAAAATAGCTGAATTACTCAGCCAACTAGGTTATGACATCCCCGTAAGAACAGTGAGCCATTATAGAGAAAAACTTGGATACTTACCTGCTCATTTAAGAACCACTCGCTAAATATGTTAACTCTAATTTTAAAACATAAATATTACATAGCGGTTGTACTTAATATCTCTATGATATGCATCGCTTGGATTAATTGGCATGGAGTCTCTCAAATCTTTGAAACCCCAGAAAACATTAAATCCTACACCTGGTTAAAAGCCGTTAATCAAGAGCCTAAACTCATAACCTTTAAACAATCAGCGTTACCTAAGGGCGAAATATTAAGAGCTGAACAGCTTTATTCTATTTCACAAAATTTAATAAATGATCCCGAGCAACTGCAAGCTATTAACACCTACTTAAAACATCATTATTTAACCAACTACCAAACTCTAAACTCAGTGAATTATCTCGCGGGTAACTACCGCGTTACAGCGATTAGGGAACTCAATCAAGATGATTGGATAACCCAAGGGTTAGCCATAGATTTACAGGCCATTGAGCTCATTCACGAACAATTGACTTCTAATTGGGTTAATTATCCATTACAAGCCACTTTACTACTGCCTTTTACAAAACCTGCTGAAATTCAATTAGAGGCAGGCTCAGATATAGCACTCAGAGCCTCTCAAGCTATTAGCTTAGTCCATTTCAGCCTACCAAAACAAGATTCTAGTACTACAGAATCCATTAACAACTTTACCCCTAAAGTTATTGCAATACCAATAGCTCAACATCTAAATTTCACTGGGCAAACCAAGCTTATATCTGTAACACCCGCCAAGGAACTCAATATACAAGCGTTCAGCGCCAACTAATCCTCTCCCCTATGATTTCCATATCTAATTTAAGCATTCAATACGGTGAGCGATTTCTTTTTAAAGATGTCGCCTTTGCCTTGCCTCCTAAACAAAAAATGGCCTTAGCGGGTAAAAATGGAGCAGGTAAATCTACTTTAATGAAGTGCTTAGCCGGCGTTGAAGAGCCGAAAACTGGCAAGATTGAATCTCCTCAAGGGTTTAAAACTTGTTACCTCCCTCAAGAAGGGATTCACCGCTCTGGAATTACGGTCTATGACGAAGTCCTCAGTGGGTTTGCCCAAGAAGTGGCTACACAAAAAGAAATCGATAAATTAAGCGAGGAACTCCAACATTTAGATAAAAGCTCGGAGCAATATTTAGAGCATCTACAGCTTATTGGTGAATTAGAACTCGATCAAAACACTCAGAATCTCCACCAAATTAAACCTAAAATAGAATCGATTCTCTTTGGCTTAGGCTTTAGTAAAGCAGATTTATCCAAAGATTGTTCTGAATTTTCAGGGGGCTGGCAAATGCGTATAGCCTTGGCCAAAATTTTAGTACTCGAACCAGATTTACTCCTGCTCGATGAACCAACTAACCACTTAGACATTGATACTCAATATTGGTTAGAAAATTATTTAAAAGAATTCAAAGGAGCATTACTTCTTATTTCGCACGATCAAGGTTTATTGGACACCTTATGCACCAAGACCTTGGCTTTGCATCACGGGCGAGCTGAAATCTATCACGGTAACTACAGTTTTTATCTAAAAGCTTACGTAGAACGCAAAGAGATTCTTAAAAAGCAAGCAGCAGCTCAACAAAGAGAAATAGAGAAAATCCAACAGTTTATTGATAGATTTAGATCCAAAGCAACTAAAGCTGCTCAAGTCCAAAGTCGTATCAAACAACTGGAAAAAATAGAAATTATAGAAATTGAAGATGATGAAAGTTATATGCAATTTCATTTTGCCAAGCCCCCTTCTTGTTCTCATCATTTATTAAAAATGCACAAAGGCTATAAAGCTTACGGGGAGAAAAAGATTTTAGAAGATTTTGATTTTGAGTTAACCTTTGGTGAGCATATAGCCTTAGTTGGAGCCAATGGCGCAGGTAAATCAACTTTTTGTCGACTAGTTTCTCAACAAGAATCTCTAGACCAAGGCGATTTAGAAGTGAGCGCCAAAGTAGCTATAGCTTACTTTTCTCAAAATCACGTAGATGAACTGGATCCTAATTTAACTGTCTTAGAAACTGTAGAATCAAGCGCTGCAGCAGAACAACGCCCTCTTGCTCGTAGTTACTTGGGCTGCTTTCTGTTCCAAGGAGATGACGTTTTTAAGAAAATTGGCGTACTTTCGGGTGGTGAGCGTTCACGTGTAGCTCTGGTTAAAATGCTTATGCAGCCAGCTAATTTACTAGTTTTGGATGAACCCACTAACCATTTAGATATTATTTCCCAGCAA
This sequence comes from Akkermansiaceae bacterium UBA4589, assembly GCA_002387565.1. Classification (GTDB taxonomy): domain Bacteria; phylum Verrucomicrobiota; class Verrucomicrobiia; order Verrucomicrobiales; family Akkermansiaceae; genus UBA4581. Next base: position 22,242 of record DGJT01000011.1, read on the forward strand.
ATTTTGCAACAAGCCCTACAAGAATACCAAGGCAGTATTATTATTGTTTCTCATAATAGAGACTTTTTAGACCCTATTGTGAGTAAAACTATTGAATTTAGAGCTCATGAATCACCACGTATTTTTCATGGTAATTTAACCTACTATTTAGATAAGCGCCAACAAGAACAATCTCTAGCAACTACTACACAGAAAACAGCTGTAGCAACAGCTAAGCCAACAACCTTAGTCAACCAATCGGCAACAGTGAACCCTACTACCGGCAAAAAACTCTCTCCTAAAGAGTTGCGCAAACTCAGAGCCGAGGCTCGAGCCAAGGAAAAGAGCAGCAAACTTACTATAGAAGTAGTTGAGTCCAATATCTTAGAGCTAGAAAATACAGAAAAAGAGCTGAATGAAAAACTAGCGTCCTCTGATTTACATAAAGATACACAGCAATTACAATTAATCTTGAAACAGCATGCTGATGTAAAACAAAAACTAACAGCGGCCTACACTCAATGGGATAAACTCTCTGTATAAATTTGTATTTTCATTTGTATTAAAATAAAAAAAAGCTGCTCACGCTTAATGAGCAGCTTTTTTGCTTAATAAGTATTCTATGAAAATTATTCAGAAGCCAATATGGTAAATGTTTCTTCAAGCTCCTGCTTAATTTGAGCAATATACTGATCCACTTCTTTATTAACAATTGATTGATTAATATCTATAAATTCGGTCAGTTTAGCTGGAGCTGCACTAGTTTCTGGAGCTAAATAATAAGTAGACAATTGATTAAGCTCTTCGAGAGTGAAAGCTTTTGCATAAGCTCTTGCAAATTGCCTTTTCCATTTTATGGTTTTCATTTGCTCAACACTTTGAGCAATTGTTTTTTCAATATTTTTTTGATTTATATAAACTTCTGCCGGGGTAAGTCTACTATCAGCAAGATTTGTATTAAGGTTAGGAACTTTTATATTTTCCATAACCTTAGCATTTTCTACTAAAAGTAGAGCAGATTTTATTTTAGGCTCTCGATCTCCAGCCAATGATATATTAATACAAAAAGCACTAATTAAAATAAGAATTAATCTATACATATTTTATAAAATATATATGTAGAAATATCATTATACAAGTTCTAAATTTGTATGAACTCTGTTTTTTTTTGAGTTAATTAAAACTAATTAATAACTGTTTTTACTGTGTTTTTACTATAATCCCAGAAGTTGACTTCTGCATTTTGAGTTCTAAACCTTAAGGTTTTCTTATCTAGATTGTGATGAGTTTCTATGTGACGAACCGTGCCAAAATTAACTCGCATCAGCACTGATGAAGTAACGGCTGTTCTATCCTTGATAATGACGCCTTTTAGCAGAGAGCTATCCAAAATACCTGTCGCTGTAAATAAAATATTTTTGCCTCTAGCTAGATCACGAGATAAAAACACTTGGTCTATTCTATCTTCCCAACCTTCATCAATGAGGAATTTTCTCTCATCTTCATCAATAACCCAAATTTTAGCTTGTAAACCACCACCTAAACAGCGCATACCCGCTGCAGAGAGCACACATTCTGGGCTACCTCCAATTCCCATATATAAATCAACACCTGAATCAGGCAATGCAGGTGCAAGAGCAGCTGTAATGTCACCATCGGTAATCATGCGTAAGCTGGCACCTAGATTTCTAATAGCGTCAATAATGTATTGATTTCTAGGGCGATCAATTACCATGACTAACATATCTGTGACATTTTTATCTAAAATTTTAGCCACAAGTTTAATCGTATCTTCTGGGTCAGCATCAACACTTAGTGGTAAACTAGGGTCTTTGACAAACGCATCACGGACTTTTTGACCGTAAGCTAGTTTATTCATATAGAAAGCAGGAACATCTAATAAAGCTGGCTCTGTATCGCCTTCTGCACGTAGTGCTGCTGCTATACAACTAATCGCATTAGGCAAACCTTTGCCTACGTTTGATGTACCATCAACAGGATCTAACGCAATATCGAACTTAGGGTAACCATCCCCCTGCATACCAACTTTTTCTCCTTTGAATAAACCTGGGGCGTTATCTTTAATACCTTCACCAATAGCTATTTCACCATCAATAGGCATCAAGTCAAACATACCTCTAATTGCGTCACAGGCCGCATCATCCGCTAATTCTTTTTCACCACGCCCAATCCAAGGAAAGGCAGCAAGAGATGCCGCTTCTGTAGTTCTAACAAAGTCAAAGCCTATACTTCTTTCAAAATCTTGATTTAACATGTCAAAAAGCTAGGGCAAAAAGACTAATTATGCAACCTTCTACTTCCAGTTTTTCATAATTCACAAAAGTGTTTAGTGATTTTTCATCTTTTCTTTCCTACTATTTACTTTTTAGAAAAAATCAGCTATTAACTACGTTAACCCTAGCATGATGATGAGACCTATATACTTACTTTTAACTACCTTAGTTTTCCATGCTTTTGCAGAAACGGAGACAAAAAATCAAGCTGAAAACACTGATTCTCAAGATATAGCTAAAGTAACTGAAACTGTAACCTCTGACACTACAAACTCTGACACTGAAGTTGATCCTGCAATGACCCAAAAAGAAGTGCTAAAAAAAATGCAAGAAGCAGTACAAGCACTTAAGAGTCAAAACTCTATAAAGTCTGAACAATTTAAAGCATCACTGAGAGACCAAGAGGAAACCATTGCTAAACTTAAACTTGAGCGTACACTACTCGAAGAGAAATTAAAATTAGAACAACTACAAATCCAAGCTGAACATCAAAAAGAAATTCAATTACTCAAAAACGAAAAAGAGCTCAATGATATCAAACTCGCAAAAAGCCAAGCTGAAACAACGATTGCTTTAAATGAGGCTAAAATTGAAGATGTGACTTCTCAGAGTGACTTTAAAGCTATCCAAGCAGAGTTAGCCACTTTGAAAATGGAGCAAAAGCAACAGTATTTTGCTAAAACAAAAGCCACTTATTTAGATGACCCTCTCTTAGAAAATGGCACTCTAGTTATCTCAGATAGGCGTATCCCACTTAATGGTGTGATTAGTTATGAAACTGCTAATTTCATCACAGAGCGTATTGCTTTCTTTAATAACCTTGATAGCAACAAACCTATTTTTATTGTTATTGATGCGTCACCAGGTGGCTCTGTTATGGCGGGCTTTAGGATACTTAAAGCTATGGAAGGCAGCAAAGCTCCTGTATACACTGTAGTTAAATCGTTTGCAGCCTCTATGGCAGCAGGTATTACGACCCTTGCTGATAAATCTTATGCCTACCCTAACGCTATTATTTTACATCATCAAATCCTTACCTTCACTTATGGTAACTTAACTGACCAACGAGAATCTCTAGAGACACTCGAAGAATGGTGGAGAAGACTAGCTACACCTATAGCCAAGAAAATGGGCATTACCCTTGATAACTTTATTGAGCGTATGTATGCCGAGACTAAGTCTGGTGACTGGGATGAATTTGCTGATGAAGCACAAAAACTCAAGTGGGTAGATTATATTGTAGACCATATTGAAGAAACATCTGTACTCGTTCACCCAGATCATCAAAACGAGTTAGCGATAGCTATCAACCCTGGTCAACCAACTCCTCAACGCAGACAGTATCAGTCAGTATTAGGATCCTATCCAGATCGCGGACCACGTGAATTGCCACAACTCTTTCCTTACGATTGTTTCTACCTTCACAATCCAGATAATTACTACAAAGCTCAATAAAACTTATGAAAAATTACCAAGATAAAGGATTATTAATTGTTGGGCATGGCTCAACTGAAAACCCTGATTCATCAAAACCCTATTTAGACCATGCTCAATATATTAGAGAGCAAGGGATATTCAAAGAGGTTCATTGCTGTTTCTGGAAAGAAGAGCCATCATTAAGAGAGGCTGATTATCTCTTTGAATCAGATGAAATTTACGTTGTACCTGACTTTATCAGTGAAGGTTATTTTACTCAAGAGGTCATACCTCGTGAGCTAGAACTAGAAAACCGTACACAACAGCGCCACGGCAAAACCTATCATTACTGCGACCCTGTAGGTATTCACCCCTCTATGACAGATCGACTTTTAGAAAGAGCTGACAAAGACTCTAAGGACGAATTACTTGAAAACTGCACATTAATCGTTGTCGGTCACGGTACAGGGCTTAACAAAAACTCTATTAAATCTATCCAAGACCAAGTTGAGCTTATTAGGCAAACAGGCAAATTCCACACCGTACTCGACGCCTACATGGAGCAAGCCCCTTTCATTAAAGATTGGAGCGAAATTTCTCCCACAGAAACTGTGATTGTAGTCCCCTTCTTTATCGCTGATGGTTTACACAGTTACCAAGATATCCCTGTCATGCTCGGCATGCAAAAAGACGAAGGGCTAGCAGCTAGCCAAAGAAGTGTCTTTAGAAATAACCCCTACTACTTACAATCTAAAACCTTGTACTTCTGTAGCTCTATTGGAACAGACCCACAATTAGGCGAAGTTATCCTTGAACAAGTAAGCCATTTTGATAAAAATTATCTAAACAAAAAGATCTCTCTAGCTGTTCCTGTCTAAAGCCTCACTATCATTTATTATGTCAATTTACACAGACTATTTAACCCAAGCCATGCAAAATGGCTTCACTCAAATTGGACAAGTCACCTTTGAGCCACATCATGATAATTATGTGATTTATCACCAATCTGATGCCTCAAAAGCTATTGATGAACTTGACTTGATAACTGATGAAGAAGCCTTGCAAGCTATCACAGTATGGGGAACAGATGGCGAATACCGCTTTCTCAAGGGTTCAACGACTCTAAAATCAGGTTGGTATTATATCGCCACTGATTTGACTAGCTTGGTGAGCGCCTTACAAGTGATTTACCCTGCTTGTATTTCATTACTCCTAGCCCACGACAATAAGACAATTCGTAGTCAGTCTTTATTCGGTAAGCTGTCTAGACAAACAGGCATGTATGGTCGCACCAAGAATATTTCGCAAGAAGGAGCGACTAAGCTCATTGCTGAAGCTTGCAAAGCACCTAGCTGTGACAAAGTCTGTCTCTGGACTTATGATCAAGAATTTAAACAGATGCCACAAGCTCCTGTAGCGCCGCAACTCCCCCTAATCTGCCAAGAGCCTTGTAACCATCTAGTCGCTAGCTGCCGCCCTATTGTCAAACAAGAATGGGAAGCCTCACAAGCAGCTCAAGCCTAAACTTAATTTAATAGTTTTTATGATACTAGCTAAACGCTATACTTCTAACTATCTGCTAAGCCGACTTTTGCCCATATGCTTGATAGTGATCAGTATGAGCCATCTGACTCTAGCAGATATTAATACTCTTAAAGCTGAGCTTAAGCCCTACCAAAAACTCACTCGCCAAGAACTAGCAAATAAAGTCATCAACCATCCTAATATCGGACTATCTAAGCTCCACACCAATGGTATCAAAGATGCTGCGACACCGTATTTAAATGTAGTTGATTTTGGTCTAGGTAAACCTGCAAAACTTAGTAGTTATGGTAGAGCTCCAGGTGGCTCAACCGAAATTAGTGAGGTTTTACTCCAAGTGATGCTAGCCCTTGCACATCGTGGGTTTAAATTTAGAGTGACTGAAATTGCAGGCGGACAGCACTCTTACAGCTCTAGGCATTATTTAGGTTTAGCTTTTGATATCAATGAACTTAATAACCGCCCCGTAAACAACCGAAACCCTTACTACAAAAGGTTCATGGCATTATGTAGAAAATTAGGCGCCACCGAGGTACTAGGTCCAGGTGATGCTGATCATTCTAATCATATACATCTAGCATGGCCTAGATCATTGGTTCAACAATACAGCAAAAGCAAAGACAGCAATTTCAATAGCTAATTCATTTTCTCATTATACATTATACTTATTATGTTAACTACTCTCACCACACAGGAAGAAGTTATGTTTTTTGATACTGACTGTGGTCAAGTTGTGCACAACCTTGCTTACTTACGTATGATTGAAACTTGCCGTACCAAACTCGCCTCTGCACTAGGCATGGACTTAGTGAGCATGAGTGAAACCAAGGAGTTTCCTGTACTGGTTAACACTGATATTAATTATATCAAACCAGCTAAACTAGGGGACACTATAGAAATCCATGGCAAACTCACTGAAGTTGGACGAGTCAAATTTTGGTTCGAGTTCGAAATGAGAGAAAAAACTACGAATACCCTGCTCATCACTTGCAGACAATGTCTAGCACTGGTTAAAATGCCCGAGGGCAAACCACTACGCGTGCCTCAGTACCTTAGGGAGCTGTTGTAAGCCTCTAAATCATGAGATTTTTTTTAAAGTTATAAAATATTACTTCGCTAACGCTCACATGATTAAAAGTACTGAAACTCCTTTTACCATAGGCTGTGCTACTCCTTCATTAGGTATGACAATACCTAATATCAGTCTAGCCTTGCCTATGAAAAAACTAGATTTCAGCTCATAATTCATATACTTTCAACAGCCCCCTTAGAGACATCTCTTTATAATATAATGCAACAAACGTTTCTTAGCCCTGCTAAAATCAATCTTAATCTAGGTATTAAGGATGTAAGCAGAGCTGATGGCTTTCATGAGCTAGAAACCCTTATCGCCAAAGTCAATTTATATGATGAACTAACATTCACTCCAGCTGATAACTATCAGCTAAGCTTCGCGGATAATACATTACAACTTTCAGAATCCGACTGCTCTATTGAGGACAACCTCATCACCCAAGCTCTACGCCTCTGGGAACAAGCAACAGGGCTAACGGCTCTTTACCATATCCATGTAACTAAGCGTATCCCCCATGGCGCAGGATTAGGCGGAGGCAGCAGCAACGCCGTCACCACACTCAAAGCCCTCAATGAGCTAAATAATAAACCTCTCACAGACGAAAAGCTCCTAGAACTCGCCAATCAACTAGGCTCAGACATGGCGTGCTTTATGACCCAAGGACTTGCACAATGCACAGGACGTGGCGACATCAGCACTCCCTACCACATCGACTCTATCGATACTGTTAACGCTTTAAAGCAACAAAGCCTACTCCTCATCAAGCCTCAGTTTGGCGTCAACAGCGCTGAGGCCTACCAACTCTACAAAAAACACGTAACTAATACTGAAAAAAAGTGTAAACCTGAGCATCAAAGTTTTAACTTTATTGGCGTCAAACTCTACAATGACCTCGAATACCCTGTATTCATCAAGTACCCATTCCTAGCTATACTAAAAGACTGGCTCAACCAACAACCAGAAATTGATCAAGCCCTAATGACTGGCTCAGGCTCCACCCTAGTCGCCTACATAAAAGGTTCTAACCAAGGCCACACCATCCTCCAACGCGCCCAACAACGCATCGACCCCACCCTCTGGGGCGCACAAGTCAACCTCCTTCTCTGAGAAGGAAGAAAAAGCTACTTTCACTCATCTAGGTCGTTCTTTAAGCGCATGGCAGTAGGTAAGTTTACTGTAGTATTCTTACCCCAAAAATACGCTGATGAATAAATAATTATAAAATAATAACAAATAAATAATCACACTACACGACAAAAAAT
>DGJT01000044.1 GCA_002387565.1 Akkermansiaceae bacterium UBA4589
CCAATCGCTTTCCTAGGTGACAACCCGAACCAAAAACAATGGGCTAACTTTAGAGTCCCACTAGAAGAACAAAAACATGGTATTTTCTCTGCTCCTCATGGATTATCATTTAATAAAGCAGGTGATTTATATGTTCAAGATTGGAATATCCACGGCAGAGCAACTAAACTAAGTTTAGTTAAACCTTAATAAAACCTCTTAACAACAACGCATACGTCATAAAATCGATCACTTTAGACTCAGCCAACACCCAAGGCTGCACAGCTAAACGCGCCCAAGATTTAAGCAACCAAATAGCCGCCACCACGCCTAACAAGTACGCCACCCCATACCAATGAATCGCCAACCTCCCCAAAGAAAGAGCCACCGGGTCTAAATCATGTACATACAACGCTTCCATAATCATCAAGCTAAACTATTTAGTAACACAAAAGTACAAAATTATTTAACTATAACCTATTAATACTTTAAATTTATTATAACTATCCGAATTTTCACCTTCGACTGGAGCGGTTAACCATGTATTTCCACACAATCTATCATAACTTTTAATTGCCTCAACTATCTCTTCTCTAGGCGCACTTAAAACAACTTTTGCTAAAACACATCCTATAGAAGCTAAATACATTGTATATAATTTCCTATCTTCAGCCTGATTGGTATTATTCAAAGCGAACTCCAAATACTCAATATATAATGCTAATTCTTTTTGCATTTCAAACATTCGGAAATTTATTTTATTTTTCTAATTCTGTTAATTGAAAAAGCTTTAGTTTGCGTTAGCTAGTAGGCGCGTGAGGTGAAGCTGTAGCTACCTACTGCGAACCTTACGCAACAACCTAGATGACGTGAAATAAAGTTTTTACCCTAGCAACAACTGGTGCCGTCGTCACTATTAGGCTCACAACAATTGCTCGCTTGGGTAGTGGCATTGTAGCCTTGCCCTTTGGTTTCTTGAGCTGGTCTTCTTGCGTTGGCTTTGCAGTTAAATTCTGGAGCTTCTTCGAGAGGGATGTTGGTGATAGGGTCGATGAGTTCAAAGCTCTCTTGGTAAGGTGCTTTGCTATAAATGTTATAAGTTTTATCACAGACAGCGTAGCGGATACCTCGCTCAAAACTATGACCATCATCATCGAGGACTTTCTTAAATGGGCCTTTGTAAATCACGGCTTGATTGCGATCTAAGCAGGCACCTTCCTTGCCTTTAAAGGCTTCAATGGTCACTGAGCGAAATTCTATACCGTCCACGGTTTGCCATGGCTTAGACTCGTATTTGACTAGAGTTACACCGTAAAAACCTACTTCTTCGAAAGCTTTGACAAAGGCTTCTTCGCTGAGAGCTCCAGAAATACAGCCACTCCAGAGGTACTCGTCTTTTTGCATTGCTTCAGGCACATCTTGGTCAGATACGATATCAGAAATGACGGCTCTACCGCCTTTTTTTAGCACTCGGAAAATTTCTTGGAACAGTTGAGGTTTTAAATCAGGATCTACGAGGTTGAGCACACAATTGGACACCACAACATCAACGGACTCTGTAGGTATCATCGGTTTTTCTCTGCGTAGTTTTTCCGCTGTCGCCTCAAGCTCCACCCACGCATCAGCTGACTTAATGGGTTGTTGATTAAGAACCTCCTCTAAATCATCGAGGTTAAGCGCCAAATCCTGAATGCGCCCCTTGAAAAATTCCACATTTGAGTAACCTATAGCTTTTGCTACAATAGGCGCATTACGGTAGGCGACTTCGAGCATGGAGTCCGTCATATCGACTCCTATAACCTTGCCTGTTTCACCTACGACTTGTGAGGCAATAAAGCAGATTTTTCCTGTGCCGCTACCTAAATCCAAGACGGTTTCCCCAGGTTTCAACCATTGAGAAGGGTCTCCGCAACCGTAGTCTTTGTCTATGACTTCTTGTGGTATGACTTTGAGGTATTGTGGGTCATAGTCAACGGGACAACACAAGGCTTGTTCTTGAGCTTCTGCTGCTGAGGCATATCTGGTTTTAACGGCGTTTTCTTGTTTCATAAATTTATAATTTTAGGAGCATACATAACCATCAACACTTAGCTTGCCGATTTCTTGCATGATTTGTTCACTGATTAAATTGTATTGTTCTTTGCCTTTTGCTTGTTTAACTGCTTCATTCCAAACAATAGGTTTACCTATCACTAGGCGTACAGGGTGAGGTTTAATAAATGTTTTTCCCCTGGGCAAAATCTCACGAGCGCCAAATAGACGCATAGGCTGAACGGTCGGCCATGATTTAGCTACAATCATACCTACACCTTGTTGGCCTTTGCCTAACTTGCCGTCATAGGTGCGTTCTCCCTCGGGAAAGATGAGCACCTGACCCTTGTTTTTAAGGCGATTAATCATCAAGCGCAAGGTCTTGAGTTCAGGATTATCCTGATCAATAGGCACGGCATTAAAACGAGGGTAGAGAAATTTACCAATCCCTTTAAATAAGGTTTTGCGCGCTAAGTAATCTAATTCATGATTAAAAGCCTGACCAATGAGTGGCGGGTCTAGGTAACTCTCGTGATTACAGACATATAAAATAGGAGCCTCATCTACCAAGTTTTCTTGCCCAATCACACGGTAACCACAAAAAGCAGATACCAATGAGCGAGGTAATTGATAACCTAAGTGGTACCAAAAACGCATTTTAGAAAAAGGCTCTGGAATGTCATCTGAATAAGTATTTGATTCGCGTAATTCCATCATCATTTATAAATTTCTCTAGTTAAACAGATTCAATCAACTCTATCACTTGGTGACGCACAGCTTCAATGCTTAAGTTTGAAACATCGACGACCTGTGCACCGTCCGCAATCACCAATGGGGAAGCTTTGCGAGCTGAGTCAGCCGCGTCACGCTTAGCAATGACATCTACCTCACCTTGATCTGCTCTGCGTGATTGTCTGACCTCTTGAGTGGCCTTGAGATAAAACTTATAAGGCGTATCTGGGAAAACTACTGAACCAATATCTCTGCCTTCCATGACGACAGCCTGTACTCCTTGCTTATTTAAATAACTACGCTGTATTTCAACTAACTTAGCACGTAAGTCAGGCAAAGCGGCTACTTGAGACACCCCAGCATTCACCTGAGCTAAACGTAGTTCTGTGGTGAGTTTCTGACCTTGATACTCAATCGCTGAGGTGTAGCCCTCAACCGTGTAATTAAGTTCATCGACAATTTTAAGCAAGGCCTCCTCATCGGATAAATCTAAGTTTTTTTGAATAGCTAACCATGTCACAGCACGGTACATCTCACCCGAGTTGACCATGACCAAACCATAATATTCAGCGAGGCCTTTTGCCAAAGTACTCTTGCCTGAGGCTGCAGGACCATCAATAGCAATAGCTTGGCCTTGTAACTTGTCCTTGATTAGCTGAGTCATACTTATGCTTGGATAAACTGTTGTAGGGTTTGCTCAAATGTAGGGTATGAGGTTTTGACACAATCTACATTATTAATCACTGTCTGCCCTTGGGCAAATAAACCAGCAATCGCAAATGCCATAGCAATACGATGGTCACCATAACTTTCTAATTCTGCTCCCTGCAAAGTGGCGTTGCCTTGCACGATCATGCCATCTTCAAATTCTTCTACTTGGGCTCCCATTTTGCGCAAGTTTTTGACAACCGTATCAATACGGTCAGTTTCTTTGACTCTAAGTTCCTTGGCTTTGCGGATTTCAAAACCGCCTTGAGATAAAGCTCCTGCAACGGCGAGGATAGGTACTTCATCAATAAGGTTAGGCACCTCTTCTTCGAGGACTTCAAGACGACCTAACTCTGAGCCTTTAACCAGTAAATCACCAACAGGCTCATCACCTAGTTGACGTTGATTCAAAATTTGAATATCAGCACCCATACGCTTCAATACTTTAACTACGGCATCACGAGTAGGGTTGAGTCCAATATTTTTAAGGAGGATTTCTGCTCCTGGCATCGCGCTTGCTGCGACTAACCAAAACGCCGCACTAGATACATCGGCTGGCACTTGAATTTCTGCGGCTTTGAGTGACTGACCACCCTCTAAGCTCATCGTGCGTCCTTCGACTTTGATGTCTACCCCATAAGCACCGAGCATACGCTCTGTATGATCTCGACAAGGAGCTGGCTCATGAATTACAGTCGTGCCCTGCGCTTTTAATCCTGCTAATAAAATAGCACTTTTTACCTGAGCACTCGCCATGGGCATGGTGTACTCGATGGCTTGTAACTTGCCTCCTGTGATTTCCAAAGGAGCGCAACCAGGTTTTTCTCCTAGCGATTTAAATTCAGCACCCATTTGGCTCAAAGGAATAATAACTCTATCCATCGGTCGGCTTGATAGAGACTCGTCGCCAACAAGCATTGACAAAAAATTCTGCCCTGCAAGCAAGCCAGCGAGTAGACGCATCCCTGTACCTGCATTACCGCAATCAATCGGTCCACACGAAGGCTGCAACTCTCCATCACGACCCTCAAGATAAAATTCTGTAGGACCAAAACCTGCTAACTCTTCAATAATTTCAATCTTGGCGCCTAAGGCTATCATAGCTTGCAAGGTGTTGACACAATCTTCACTAGGCAAAAAGTTCTTAATATGCGAACGCCCCTTAGCTAAACCACTAAAAATAGCAGAACGATGTGAAATACTCTTGTCTCCTGGAACCACTATTTCCCCTTGAAGCTGATTAATTTGACTAACAATAAATTGACTCATGATAATAAATAAAAATATTAAGAAATTTGATCTCGATTGTTCTTTGCCTGCTGTAACCAAGCTTCTAAACCTAGATTATCTTTTTGCTCTAGTAGGCTTTTTAATTGGTCGAGTTCTCGACTAGCTTGCTCTAGATAGGGCAGTATTGCCTGACGATTTTCTTGGATAATTTCAGCCCACATCGCAGCATCACCAGACGCCACACGCGAAGTATCCTTGAGCCCTTGCCCAGATAAAGAAGCGTCATTGCTGTCATCGATAGAAATAGCGGCTACTAGGGATGCCATAGCATGCGGGAAATGACTAATTTTTGCGACAAGGGCATCATGCTCGTTGACACTCATCCATCTAATCTTGTCACAGCCAACTGTACGCCAAAAATCTTCGAGATTCTGTTTTATTTCGCTGCTTGCTGCTGACTCTGAGCTGCTGACTCCAATAGTTAGCAAGCATGCTCCACCTTGATACAGTTCTACATCCGCAGCTTGGAGTCCTGATTTTTCAGAGCCTACCATCGGATGACTTCCAATAAAGAGCCTGCTATCTACTAATGGTTCTAGCTCGTCATGTGGCAACTCTTTGACACTGCCAACATCTGTAATAAGCGCCGTTTTAGGCAAACCTGCTTCAATAGCTTGCTCTAGCAGGTCAGCCATCACACCAACCGGTGTTGTAAGGACTAATAAATCAGCATCAGCCACAATAGTGGCTAAATCTGTAGAAGCATGAATCCCTAATTCAAGGGCTTGATCTACAGCCTCTTGTCTACGAGCCCAAAGTGCTGCTTGCGTTTGAGGTAATTTAGATTGCAGAGCTAGAGCGAGCGAGCCCCCCATGAGTCCTGAACCTAAAATCGCAACTTTCGCAAACATTGTTAACTACTGACTCCTCAATTACTGCTTTATGCTTACCGCTATTTATTCGTAAGCTTCATGATTATTCCTCCTTAAATTAAGGGATGCGAAAATACTTCTTTTCACTCCTAGCGTAATAAGGGTCTAGCACCAAATCTCCTGATTGTTGATTTCTCACGTCAAGCGGCTTCTGACTATAAGGGCTAAGCACATAACCCTGCTTGCCTGGTATAGCTGTCGCATAAGGGTAGTCCTCTTCATTCACGACGACATTTTGCGTCTGCTTCTCTTGAGATTTTTGATAAGCTTCTTGCAAGTGTGAGTACTTACTCTCCTCTACTTGATTTAATAAGGTTTCGTCTTTTGTAGGCTCAGGGGCACAATTCACCAACAAAGCGGCTACTGCGGACAACACAACTACTAAACTGAACTGTTTCATATTAGCTTTTATCTTCTGATTTTTCCTCTGCTGATTCTTCAGAAGCATCATCACCCTCAAGGTTTTTGATTTCGAGCTCTTCATCTTCATGGTGCTCAATATCATCTTCTTCTAAATCTTCAAATTTGACCTTCTTAAATTTACGTACACGCTGATCTTTAGGTAACGGAGAGACCACCATAATCATAAAGCGACCATTAATACGTGGCTCTTGGTCTACTTGAGCCATGGTTTTAAAGTCCTCTTTGACTCTATCCATGACGGTGAAACCAATTTCTTTATGCGCATTTTCACGCCCTTTGAACATGATTTGGATACGTACCTTGTGCCCTGCATCGAGAAAGCTCTCCGCTCTAGACATCTTGATATTGTAATCATTTTCTTCAGTGCCTACACGGAACTGAATCCCTTTCATTTTGGTATTTGTCTTTGGCTTTTTCAGCTTAGACTGCTCGTACTTGTACTTACCATAATTAACAATCTTACAAACTGGAGGTCTCACAGTAGGTGAGATTTCTACCAAGTCTAAGCCTCTTTCTTTGGCTTTTTGAATCGCAAACTTAGTGTCATGGACACCTAGTTGTTCGCCTGTTGGGGCAACTACACGGACTTTTGGCGCTCTAATTTCTTCGTTCACACGAATTTTAGGGGCTCTGTATCTTTTTGGGCGTGGCTTTTTTATAAGATTATTGGGTTAAAATTAATATGAACAGAAATTACTGTTTTAATGCGTATAAATCAACCTTTAAAAACAGAATCTACTGATTTTAAAGCAATTTCCTTAGTTAAACCATCAATAAAATCATCCAAAGACAATGAAACATCTTGTTCCGAACTAAAGTGACGAATAGAAACGGTTCTCTCCTCCGCCTCCTTGGCTCCTACTACTACGAAATAAGGCACCCTATCTAAACGAGATTGACGAATTTTGGCGCCTACCTTGTCTGGGGATTGATCGAGTTTTACACGTACTTTTTGCGCTCTGAGTGCTTGAGTGATTTCCTGTGCGTACTCCAATGTCTTGTCCGAAATAGGCAACACACGTACTTGCTCAGGAGATAACCATGTAGGGAACTTGGCTTCAAAATGCTCAATGAGCAATCCAGTAAATCTCTCCAATGAGCCAAATGGCGCACGGTGAATCATCACAGGACGATGCGGTTGGTTATCCGCACCTATATAACTCAAATCAAAACGCTCAGGTAAATTGTAGTCCACCTGCACCGTACCTAACTGCCAGTCACGGCCAATCACATCTTTGACCACAAAGTCAATCTTAGGCCCGTAGAAGGCGGCTTCGCCCTCTTCCTCAGTGTATTCTACATCGAGTTTTTGTACCGCTTCACGCAGCGCGTTTTCAGCAGCATCCCAGTTCTCTGCGCTACCTACGTACTTATCACTATTAGGATCTCTGAGCGATAATCTGACTTGGTAGTCTTTCATGCCGAGGGTCTTGAGCACCTCTTGTACTAAATCAAGACAGGTTTCAATCTCTCCTGCCACCTGCTCAGGTGTGCAGAACAAATGCGCATCATCTTGGGTAAAGCCACGCACTCGAGTCATGCCCGAGAGTTCACCACTCTGCTCCCAACGGTACACCGTACCAAACTCAGCCAAGCGCACTGGCATATCACGATAGCTACGATGCTCGCTCGCAAAAATCTTGATATGATGTGGGCAGTTCATCGGCTTGAGCAAAAATCCAGAAATAATGCCATCACGCAACTGATTCATCAAATCTGAACAGCTTGAGCCTTCTTCAGCTAAATTTTCAAAACTATCTCTATCCGCTAACGGCACAAACTGGCTCTCCTCGTAGTACGGGAAATGCCCACTCGTGCGGTATAAATCTAACTTGCCAATATGCGGGGTGAATACCTGACTGTAACCCTGAGCATCTAATTTCTCTGTGATGAAATCTTGTAACTCACGACGGATAATGCCCCCCTTAGGTGTCCAGAGCACCAAGCCTTGACCCACTTGTTCATCAATATGAAAGAGCTTCATATCCTTGCCTAATCTACGGTGGTCACGTTTTTTGGCTTCTTCTAGGCGCACGAGGTACTCCTCGAGCATGGTCTTGTTTTTAAAGCAAGTACCATACAAACGCTGTAACTGAGGGAGACTATCATCACCCTTATAAAAAGCACTCGCAACGCTCATCAATTTAAACGCCTTACAATTACCTGTACGAGCTACATGAGGCCCTGCACACAAATCCCAGAAATCGCCATTTTTGAACAATGAAATCTCCTCACCTTCGGGAATATCAGCAAGTAAATCCACCTTGAATCTCGATGGCTCTGCACGCTCAGATAACGCACTCAAGCGTCCAGAATTAGCAAGCTCCATAGCCTCGGCACGAGACACCACCTCTTTTTCAAAGACTTGATTCTCCTTAACAATTTTTTTCATCTCAGCCTCAATCGCTGGAAAATCCTCAGGGCTCAAACGATGTGGCATCTCTAAATCATAGTAGAAACCATTCTCCACAGGAGGACCTGCTGCTAATTGAGCCTCTGGCCAAATACGCAAAACCGCCGTCGCCATCATATGCGCACAAGAGTGACGCAAACGCTCCAAATCAGACATTTGGTAACGCTGCTCTAGGGTCTTTCTAGTCGCATTTACAGCTGATGAATGACTAGAAATAGCAGAAGAATCTTGATTTTTATCGGACATGATAGCCCACTATTAAAGCCAACCCCCACAAAATTCAACAAAAAAGGGTAGCTGGCGCTAATTGATAGTTGAGAATGGAGAATTGAAATTTAATGCCTCACTAATTATAGGTACAAAACCCAACCAACGACCATCACTTCGCATCCTTACTCACCATCTACTCAATATTATAATTAAAATTCATCTGCATTTTTGGATTTAATAACTCCATCTGCATATAAAATCAAAAAAGTATCACCGTCCAACGGATTAGTAAATACTGCCAAACCAGTAGAATGATCATCTTGATTATATTGTACTAACCTCACTCTAGCTTCATTGGCTAATTCAGAATTTTTCTCCTCTAAATTCAAGTAGATGCTCTCAAGCTCTATATAACCAATATTTTTTCTTACTGACTCATAAGCCTCATAAAACTCTGTAATAACAATTTTAGGTTTATTAATTTGAGCATGAAACTTACCTGCATGATGGGCTACCACAAGATATATCCCATAAAAAAGAAATGGCGCCAAAGCCAACGTAAAGTAAAAGCTAACGTTTTGCTTAGCGCTCATAACTTTTAAAAAATCGAGCTCTGGTTAAAATTTCGCATTCAAGCGAAGTTTACAAATAACGAGGGATTTTGGATGAAAAAAGGCGGCGCAGGAGCATTTTGAGGGCGAGTGTAGAAAAGCTACTCGACCCTGAAAAAATGTGATTTAGCTGCCTTTTTCCGCCAAAAGAACCGTTATTTTATTTTTTAAGTTTGTCGAAAACGGTGGTCATACTGGCAACAGCCCCACCAACATCTGCGATATTCGCTGGGAGTATGACGGTGTTGGTTTCTTTGGCTAGTTTGCCAAATTCTTTGATGTATTGCTCGGCTACTCTGAGGTTTACGGCATCTTGTCCGCCTTGATCTTGGATAGCTAGCGCAATGTTTTTGATTCCTTCGGCTGTGGCTGTGGCAAGGAGCTCAATTTCGCGGGCTTTACCCTCGGCTTCATTAATTTGGCTGAGCTTGGTAGCTTCTGATTGCTTAATTGCGGCTTGCTTCTCACCTTCGGCACGGTTAATTTGTGCTTCTCTGTCACCTTCTGAGATAGCAATTTGTGCACGACGTTCACGTTCAGCACGCATTTGTTTCTCGAGCGCGTCAGTTACGGTTTTAGGTGGGGTAATGTTAGATATTTCATAGCGAGTGATTTTGAGTCCCCACGGTTCACTGGCTTTGTCTAAAGCTGTAATAATGTTAGCATTTACGGTGTCACGCTCTTCGAATGTTTTATCAAGCTCTAATTTACCAATTTCTGAACGCAAGGTAGTTTGGGCTAATTGACTCGCAGCAAAGAAGAAGTTCTCAATACCGTAACTAGCTCTGCGTGGGTCAAGCACTTGTAAATAAAGTACACCATCAATTTCGATAGCTATGTTGTCCTTAGTGATACACATTTGTGAGGCAACATCTACAGCAAACTCTTTGAGGGAGTGCTTGTAGGCTACTTTGTCTAAGAACGGGATAAGTATGTGAAATCCAGCTTCATAAGTAGCGTAGTATTTACCAAGTCGCTCAATAATGTAGGCTTGTTTTTGCGGAACAATACGAATCGCATTAAATAATACGATAATGGCTATTACAGCTATAATGATGAATACAACGGCTCCTGCGTCAAGAGCAGCTAATAAGTTTAAGTTTGGTGTTAGTTGTTGCATAATATAATTAAGGTTTAATGGAAAATTAAGGTTCTACGGTAAAGCATAGATCTTCTTTACTGGTGATGGTGACTAATGATTTTTCTGTAATGTCTACAGTAGCTGTGGCTTTCCAGCTAGTGCCATTATACTCGACTCGTCCATAGCCATTGGCGGGTATGTCTTTGATGACGACTACTTTTTTGTTGACCCAATCTTGCTCATTTAAATCAGTAGATACGATATTACTTTCTTTGCCATTAAACCATGTTTTAATATATCTACGTAGTATAAATAGTGAGGCAAATCCAACTGCTGTAAAAATAACTAGTTGAATTATTAAATTTTCTGGGAATATGCCGCACACAGCAAGTAAGCTAACCACCCATGCTGAAAAAGCAAAAAAGACGAGCACCACTCCTGGAACAATAAATTCCAAGATAAGAAAAGCTACACCAATAAAAAACCAAAGTAAGGCGGGATCCATAATCTAAAAAACGAAGTCAACGGTGATTTTTGCCTTTTAATATAGCCAAAATCGACACTATTAAAAATCCTACCAGTATTAAGCTCCATTGCAAGAATAAAGTCCACACAGGGTGCTGCCATATCCCTAATATTGATCGCTCTATATAAGCTTGGTAATAGACAACGCCCACACCGGTCCATAGCCATAATGGCCATGTTTTTCTTATACCCAACATCGCAATAAAGACCACTATCCAGCTTAGGTACCAGTAAGTCAGCAACGGAGTCGTCATTAACAGAGCCGCTAACACCATAAACATAAGATGCTCTATGCGCTTACTAGTAAAACTAATGAGCATAACTAACGCCATAAAAATTTTAACACACCAAGCATTCGCTAATTGTGGGTCAATACCAGAATGAACTAACAAAACATGTAGCCCAGAATTTCCATGAAAATGCTTACCAAAATATTGAGTAGCCTCCCACCACGTCGTCACATCTTGTAAATAAGGCAGCCACAAAATAAAAAATAAGCTAATTGCTAACGCAGGTTGCCACCACCATTCTTTGAGCCATTGCTTTTTATTAAATGCCTTAATCCATGTAGTCAATACCCATAAACCTAACCATGGCAGAAAAAACACAGCGACTAATTTAATCTGTATGGCACAAGCCAGCGCAACCCATGCCCAAGGCCTGGTCGACGTGCGTTGCCACGCATAAGCCATCGCAACCATACTCAAGACAAACAGATAATCATAATGCCCTTCCCCCATGAAACTGAGCAAAATACAAGGATTCAACGCGTAAATAGCTAACACGCTCCACCTAGCAGACCAGCGCAATTTAGGTTTTTTCTGCAACCGTGACCATCTCCACAACAGCAAGAAAATCAAGCCTTCAAATAACCCTGCTAATAGTTTGAAAACACGCAAATCATCCCAAATCCATGCAGCAGCAGCAAAATAATACTGAGCTAAGGGCGGGTAGATAGTCGTCACATCTCGATGGTTCATCCCTTGCCAAATTTCATCTTGATAAGGGGCTCTACTAGGGTCATCAGCCACCACCTCGTAAGGACTTTCCCCAGCTAACACTAAACGACCCTCCCATAGGTAACGATTCACATCATCTGAGGCAGGTACCGCCACATACACCCAATATCGAGCTGCAATAGCAACCACAATTAAGAGAAAAATTAGCAATTTTTTATGTGCAGGTGCAGAGTTTTGAACCGCCTTAATCCAAAGTAGAAAACAAGCACTTAACCCCAAAAATAGACCACAAAATATCAATCTTCCAGTCAAATTAAGGTTGTCTAAGAGTATTTCCATAAAGATTTAAGGCCTAAAAACCACGTAAAAATAAAGGTTTATCCTATCAAAAAGCATTTTTTTTGCTTTCAC